>NZ_JALFCU010000026.1 GCF_022771645.1 Selenomonas sp. | reverse complement strand
GTTTACGCACAAGCGAAAGCAAAAAATGTTGGAGCGACGGTGGGACATGTAAACGTGGCCGATATAAAAAATTTTTCTGTTCTCATACCGCCATTAGAAGAGCAACAAAACTTCGCCGCCTTCGTCCATCAGGTCGATGCGACGAAAGCGGCGGCACAGGAGGAGATCACAGCCCTCGAGACACTGCGCGGGAAGATGATGCAGGAGTTCTTCGGAGTGAGGGCCGGGGTGCGAGCGGAAGGATAGGAGAACCCAGAAAGCCTTCCCCAAGGGGGAAGGTGGCGCCCGCAGGGCGACGGAAAGGGTGGCGAAGGTAGGGCGTGACACCACACATAAAAAAGTTGAGTCGAAGGAATTTTTACCTCCTTCGACTCAACTTTTTTATGGACAAGTTTTGACGTACCTTCGCCACCCTCTCAGTCGCGCTTCGCGCGCCAGCTCTCCCCTAGGGGAGAGCCTGCTCGTCGAGTGACGTTTCGCAACAGATGAAAGTTTTTCAACAAATGCGACGTTCTCTTTTCAGATCTTGAAATGCCCGATGAGCCCCTGGAGTTCCTGCGCCATTTCGGCGAGGGAGTTGCTCGCGGAGGCAATGTCTTTCTGGGCGTTCTGCTGCTCGGTGACGGACGAGGCGATGGCATCGGCCTCGGTCGCGGTCGCGTCGCCGATGGCGCGGAGCTCGTTCGTGCCGGCGAGGACGCCGTCGTTCTCGTGCGCGATGCTGTCGACCCGTGAGCTCCATGATTTTTGAGCCGAGCGCGGCCTGGTCTTTGTTCGTGCTGTCCGTAATCTTCTGATTCATGTTCGCGTCGGCGTCGGGCGACGCGGCGTAGAGGCCGGACTGCGTCACGAGGAACGCATAGCCGTGCTCGCCGACCTTGATGTTCTGGATGTAGTCCTCGAGGTCCTTCATGCCGATGTCGACGGTCACGACGCCGACGACGCGGCCCCCGCGCGGATCGGTGCGGAGCTCGACATCATCGTCGTCTTGCTGACGTCGTCATACGCCGGCTCGTCCCAGAAGACCTCCTTCGGCCCCTGGATCGCGGCCTTGTACCAGCCGAACTGCGTGTAGTCGTACGCCTCCGTGCTGTACTCCATCGTCATGGAGATCTGGCCTTTGTCGTCTTTCGAAAAATACGGCCCGAACCATTTTTCGCCGCCCGGATACTCTCCGGGTGCGAACCAGATGCCACTGCCGTAAATCATGTCGTCCGACGCGACGAGCGCCTGCGTGAGCGCGAACGCGTGGTTCATGTCATACGTGCCGTTCATGGCGGACAGGCTCGTCGCCAGTGCGTCCGTCTTGCCCGCGACGTGCGTGAGCTCGCGCGAGAAACGCTCCGCGATGCCGACGCCCTGCGCCTCGAGGCGCTCCGCGACGTCTTCCTCCATCTGCGACGAGCGCGTGTAGACGCTGACGACGGTCAAGAGCCCCAAGAGCACGACCGCCAGCACCGTGACGCTCCCCAAAAACGCCATCTTGATACTGCTGCGCATACGTTTTCCCTCCTTAAGATTCCCCCGCATCCCGTTCCCCCACAGAACTTTTTTGGGATGCTGTTCGTTGACGGTTGTTCAAGAATGCTCTTTCGACACGCACGGAACAAAATCCCTCTTATGAAATCCTTTCGACGAAAACATTTTTCCGCAGACAAAAACCAGCCGCACGAGCACACGCAGAGACGGACGCATAAAAAAGGCAGGCATCCGCCATATACTGCGAATGTCTGCCCTGTTTCGCGTCCGCCTTCACCGCTGCACGAGCGCATTGAGCGCCAGTGCAGCCGCACTCGCGCCGCCCGTCGCGCTCGCTGCGAGCTGCGCCATCGGGTCATCCTGCCCGTTCGTGCTCGTGCCGCTGACGTCCGTGCGGGTCGAGAGAACCGTCGGATTTTCCTGCGGATGCTCGGCGTGCGTCTTCGTCTGCGAGACGATCTTCGTGCCTTCCCAGACCGTGATGAGGACAGAGCCGTCCGAGAGGACTTCCGTGACCGTGCGCGTCTGCGTGTCGCTGCTGTCGCGGCTGCCTGTGCCCGCGGGCGCGCCCGTCTTCATCTGCTCCAAGAGCGCGGAGAACTCGTCTTCCGTGCTGGCCTCTTTCTTCGTCGCCGTCAGCGGGTTCACGGCCCAGACCGTCTTCGACTGCTCGCGGATTTCATCAATCGTGCTCATAGCTTTCGCTCCTTTCTACAGGGTAACGATGCCAAGATACGCTCGCCCAGATTGCTGCAGATTTTTCGTCATGCCTAGGAGTCAAACCGCAAGGCGTAGCAGCGCTACGCCGAGGATTTGACGACGACGGCAGGGCGGAAAAGATGCTGCAAGATGGGCGGACGGATTTTGGCAGCGTTGCCCTTATTTCCCTTTGTCCTCTATATCGAAAGTACGCGCAAAAAATTAAGCGCGTGCCGAAAAAACTTGCACGGCACGCGCAGACATGGTATCATACAGGTAGAAAAAGGGCGTGCTACCGATAAGCGGCGCAGCCCCGTATCGAATAAACTTTCTAGAGAGAAAGCCGCCTCGAGCCTCGGAAACTGTTGGCGGCTGCTCTTATGCTTTCAATGCAACGATGATGATCGCTACAAGCAACACGAAGGACATGAAGTCATAACGCGTCATAGGCATCTCCCCCTTTCGGGGGCACGATTGGCCACCTACCGTCATGGTAGCACGTTGTCATTGTAGCACAAAGTACACGCATCTGTAAATATTTGCAGTTGCGTGTATTTTTTTGTACAAACACTTGACAAATTGTAACGCCGTGTCTATTATAAAGGACAAGAAACGCCGTTGCTGCAGGACGGTGGTTCGGATTCATCTAGACGACAAGGGCGTCGTCCATCGGACTCGCGAGAGTTCCGGCGGACGGCGCCCCTTTTCTTTTCTCTCAAAGGAAAGGGGTCTTATCTTATGGACATGTGCAGAATGAAAACTTACGGCACGTCGGCCGCTGCCGGCGTCGCCGCGCTCCTCGCCACCATGCCGACGGCGTTCGCCGCCGACGCGGCCGACGCGGGGAAATACAGCGGCATCGATACGGCGTGGGTGCTTTTAGGCGCCGCGCTCGTCTTCTTCATGCAGCCGGGCTTCGCGATGGTCGAGACCGGCCTCACGCGGGCGAAGAACGCCGGCAACATCGTCATGAAGAACCTCATGGATCTCTGCATCGGCACGATCGCGTTCTGGATCGTGGGCTTCGGCCTGATGTTCGGCGATGACATCGGCGGCATCATCGGCGCGCCGGACTTCTTCATCCAGGCGTTCGATCCCGGCGAGGATGCCGGGTATCCGGCGCTTGCCTACGTCATTTTCCAGACGGTCTTCTGCGCGACGAGCGCGACGATCGTCTCGGGCGCCATGGCAGAGCGCACGAAGTTCTCGACGTACTGCTTCTACTCGCTCCTCATCAGCCTCATCATCTACCCGGTCACGGGCCATTGGGCATGGGGCGGCGGCTGGCTCAGCGAGATGGGCTTCCATGATTTCGCCGGCTCGACGGTCGTCCACATGGTCGGCGGCATCTGCGCCTTCGTCGGCGCGCTCATGCTCGGCGCGCGCATCGGCAAGTACAACAAGGATGGCTCGGTCAACGCCATCCCGGGCCACAGCCTGACGCTCGCCGCGCTCGGCGTGTTCATCCTCTGGTTCGGCTGGTTCGGGTTCAACGGCTGCTCGACCGTCTCCATGACGGGCGATGACACGCTGATTTCCGCCGGCTCCATTTTCGTCACGACGAACCTCGCAGCCGCGACGGCCGCCACGGCCACGATGTGCTTCACGTGGGTGCGCTACGGCCACCCCGACGTCTCCATGACGCTGAACGGCGCGCTCGCCGGCCTCGTCGCCATCACGGCGGGCTGCGACGCGGTCTCGCCCGCTGGCTCCTTTGCCATCGGCCTCATCGCCGGCATCGTCGTCGTCCTCGCCGTCGAGTTCATCGATCAGAAGCTCAAGGTCGACGATCCGGTCGGCGCCGTCGCCGTCCATGGCGTCTGCGGCGCGCTCGGCACGATCCTCACGGGCGTCTTCGCCGTCGACGGCGGCCTGCTCTACGCGGGCACGGCCGATATGCTCATCACGCAGATCATCGGCGTCGTCTCCGTCGCCGCGTACGTCGCCGTCGTCATCACGCTCATCTTCACCGTGCTGAAGCACACGATCGGCCTCCGCGTCTCCGCGAAAGAAGAGACGGCCGGCCTCGATTTCGAAGAGCACGGCCTCGCCTCCGCGTACGCCGACTTCATGCCGGTGCCCGAGGTCGCGGGCTCGACGTCCGCGCCGACCCCGATTGACAGCACGGAGCCGCCGACGCCTGTCACAGTCACGCAGCTCGCGACGCCTGCTGTGGCGGCGGACGGCCACACGCTCACCTGCGTCTCCATCGTCACGGCGCGCGACCGCTTCGAGCCGCTGAAGATCGCGCTCGAATCCATCGGCATCACGGGCATGACGGTCACGCCGGTCTCCGGCTACGGCATCCAGAAAGGCCACGCCGAGATGTACCGCGGCGCGAAAGTCGCCTCGAAGCTCGTCCCGAAGATCCAGGTCAAGCTCGTCGTCTCCGCCATCCCGCCGGAAAAGGTCATCGCGACGGCACGCAAAGTGCTCCACACGGGCCACTACGGCGACGGCAAGATCTTCGTCACCCCGGTCACGAACGTCGTGAAGATCCGCACGGGCGAAGAAGGCTTCGACGCGCTGCAGGACAAGCCGGAATAAACGATCTTCCATCATAAGACAGCAGGCGCCCCGCAAGGATGAAAACTTGCGGGGCGCCTGTTTTTATGCGCTCAGTGTCAGGCATCAACATTATTGGAAAACATCGATGTCCATGAAAATATCTTCGAGACTGATGACGAAGTCCTCATAGAGCGAGACGGGAATGCCCTCCTGGGCTTTTGCGCGCTCCTCGTCCGTCATCTGCCCGAGCTCCCACTCGCCGTAAATCGTGTACGTCTCATGAATCTCGAAATGGCCGCCATGGTTGTAATAGACCTCGACGGTCTTCACCTCGGGGACGACGAGCCAGTATTCTTTGACGCCGGCCGCCGCATAATGCACCATTTTCGCACCGCGATCGAACCGTGTCGTCGACGGCGACAGCACCTCGACAACGAGGTCCGGCGCACCGTAGATGCCCGTGTCGCGGACAATCGAGCGGTCGCAGACGATCATAGCGTCCGGAACGTAGGTGTTTTCCTTGTCAAGATGAACCTCCATGCCATCATCAAACGCCATACACGTTTTTCCTTGAAGATAATTCCCGAAAAGGCGTCCGATATTGTACGCCGCCCGATGATGCTTCCCCCGCGGTCGCGGTGACATGAGGTATGTCCGTCCCTCAATGCGCTCGACGCGCGGCGGCTCCTTGTACGCGAGATTGTCCATGGTGATGACCTCCTTACGTTCTTTTCTTCTATTTTATCGTGCAGCAAGACTTGTTGCAAGCAAAAAGGACGCCCGCAAAAGGCGTCCTGCTTTGCGAAAAAACCGTGATCACCGGTACTGGTACGCGTCGAGCTCCCACACGCGGCCGGTGACGTTTTCCATCGGGGCGTCGCTCTCGATGAGGAGCTCGGGGAGGATGTATTTCTCGGGGAAGACGTTGAAGGTCGCGACTTCTTCGCCATGTTCGAAGAACGCTTCGACGACGGTCTTGTCGACGAAGAGCTGGAGTGACAGGTTCTGGTCGGTGAAGAGCTTGAACGTGCGCGTGCCCTTGCCGCCATATTTCATGCCGCTGCGGTCAATGACGACGGTCTGCGACGGACGGTCGTAGCGGATCGTGACGCGCTCGAGGCCGTAGGCGAGCGTGTAGGTGACGGACTGCGCCTTGCCGAACGTGATGTCGATGAGCGCCTCTGCGCCTTCGCCGAGGCCGGCGCGGACGTGCTGCGTCTCTGTGGCGTCGATGTCGACGGCGGAGTCCGCGATGCGGAGCTCGCGCAGTTCTTTCGCGGGCTGCGAGAAGATCTTGCCCTGCCGCAGCGTCAGCACGCGCGGCATCGTGAGGCTGTGCACCCAGCCGTGCTCTTTCGTCGGGTACGCGTCCTCGTCCGGCATGCCGATCCAGCCGAAGAGGATGTGGCGGCCTTGGTTGTTGTAGACTTGCGGCGCGTAAAAGTCAAAGCCCTTGTCGAGCTCCTGGAAGCGGCCGTGCATGAGCTCCATGCTCTCAAGCGACAAATGGCCGGCGAGGTAGCCGCACTGGTAGCGGCTCTGATACTTGTACTCGCGCGCCTCGAGGCCCTGCGGGCAGAACAGCAGCACGTCGTAGTTGCCGAAGCGCAGGAGGTTCGGGCATTCCCACATGTAGCCGAAGTCCTTGTATTTCGTGGAGATTTCGCCGCACGGCTCCCACGTTTTGCTGTCTTTGTCCTCGTGATAGACGAGCACCGTGCCGGTCTCGTCCGCGCGCTGCGCGCCGAGCACGAGGTAGCGCTCGCCGTGGCGGTAAAAGACGTACGGGTCGCGGAAGTGGCCGGTGTAGCCCTCGGCGTTCGTGGGGATGATGATCTCGTCCTTGCGGATCGTGCCGTCTGCCTGCAACGTGCCGAAGCGCTGCGCGGGCGTGCGGACGCCCTGCGCGTCCTTCGCGTTGCACGTGTAGAGCACGCGGACGTCGCCGTCCTCGACGAGTCCGCAGCCGGAGTAGCAGCCGTCCTTGTCGTGCGCGTCGCTCGGCCACAGGGCGAGCTCGGGCGCGGTGTAGTGGACGAAATCGCGCGTCTGTGTGTGCGCCCAGCATTTGTGCTTGTGCTCGACGCCGAGCGGATTCCATTGATAGAAGATGTGCGTGATGCCGTCCTTCTCGACGAGCCCGTTCGGATCGTTGATGAGGCCGAACGGCATCTCGAGGTGGAAGCGGTTGTGGTAGCGGTGCTTGAACGGGAGCGACGCGCGGACCTTTGCGTTGATGGCTGCACGGTCGAAGATGGCACCGGGGTCGTTGGATGGCATGATGAGGTTCCTCCTCTCTTTGAAAGCCTCTCCCCTAGGGGAGAGGCTCCGTATGAGCTTTGCTTGGCAACAGATGAATGGCGTTCGGTAGCATTATGATATTTTATTCATCTTCTTCCGGCTTGAAGAACGTGAACGTCAGGCCGAACGCGACGGCGAAGCCGACAACGTTGACGAGGATGTACGGCAGGAGGTTGTTGATGTAGAGGAGCGTGCCCGGCAGGACCGTGATGCCCATGCCCGTGCCCGCGAGGTGCATGAAGCTGGCGAGGCAGCCGGCGCATGCGCCGCCGACGAGGGCATAGAGGAACGGCTTCATGAGGCGCAGGTTGATACCGAAGATGACCGGCTCCGTGATGCCGAGGAACGCAGGAACGATGGACGAAACATAGAGCGCGCGCTTTTTCTTGTTCTTCGTGCGCGCCGCGACGGCTGCTGCCGCGCCGCCCTGCGCGATGATCGCGCCCGTGATGATGGCGTTGAACGGATCGACGCCCGTCGTGGCGAGGAGCTGGACTTCGAGGGCGTTGAAGATGTGGTGGACGCCGAACACGACGATGACCTGCTGCAGGCCGCCGACGACGAGGCCGCCGATGCCGAACGGGAGCTGGAGGAACGCCTGCACCGCGCCGAAGACGGCGTTCTCGATGCCGTGCATGATCGGGCCGAGCACGAGCAGGCCGACGATCATGCCGATGAAGAGCGTGAGGAACGGCGTGACGATGAGGTCAATGACGTCCGGCACGAATTTCTTCAGCCATTTCTGGAGCTTCGCGCCGAAGATGCCAAGGACGAGGGCCGGCAGGACCGAGCCCTGGTAGCCGACGACCGGGACGGAGAAACCGAGGACGTCCATCATCATCGGCTCTTGCGCGCCGCCCGGGATGGCCGCCCATGCGTTCGGCAGCTGCGGGGCGACGAGCATGAGGCCGAGGACGATGCCGATGACCGGCGTGCCGCCGAAGCGTTTCATCGTCGACCAACAGACGAGCGACGGCAGGAAGATGAACGCCGTATCCGTGAGGACCTGGCTCATCGTGAGGACGTTCTTGCTGAACTCGAGGCCGAGCGCCTGGCATGCGCCGCGCAGGCCCATGAAAAGACCGGTCGCGACGAGGACGGGGATGATCGGGACGAAGACGTCGCCGAGCGTGCGGGACACCTTCTGGATCGGCGTCATCTGCGCGTAGGCTTCTTCTTTGTTGCTGACGCCGGAGAACGTCGTGCCTTTGATGAACTCGTCGAACACCTTGTCGACGAAGCCCGTGCCGAGGATGATCTGGTACTGCGCCGCCGCGAAGAACTGGCCTTTGACGCCGTCGATGTTCTCGATGGCCTTCTCGTCGATCTTCGATTTGTCGTTGATGATGAGGCGCAGGCGCGTCGCGCAATGCTCCGCGTTGCGGACGTTGTCCTTGCCGCCGACGTATTTCCAGATGAGCTTCGCGACGCGCTGCTCGTCCGGGAGGTTGTCGTACTCATGGTCGTCCGCAACGGCCGCTTTCGGCGCAGCCGGCGCATCGGCGGCTGCTTTCGCGACGACCGTCTGGTCGCCGAGCGCGACCGTGATGTCGCCGTAGTCCGCCGCGTTCGTCACGACGAACGGCGTCGTCGTCTCGTAGCCCGCCGCCTGGATCGCCTCGGGGTCGAACTCGAGGAGCAGCTGGCCTTTCTTGACCTTGTCGCCCTGCGCGGCTTTCGCCGTGAAGTGCTCGCCGTTCAGCTTGACCGTGTCCATGCCGACGTGGATGAGCACCTCGACGCCGTCCTCGGATTTCATGCCGATGGCGTGCTTCGTCTCGAAGAACACCGTGATCTCACCATCGAACGGTGCGAAGACCTGCCCTTTCGGGTTCTTGATCGCCGCGCCGCGGCCCATCGCGCCCGAGCCGAAGACCGGATCGTTCACCGCGCTGAGTGCGACGAGCTCGCCCTCGACCGGGCTGTCCAGACGAATGTCTTTCATTTCTCGTACCTCCTGTTTTCCCTAAAACCTTATCTGTATGAATCCCTGTGTGGTATCAGTTCCATGAATCTATAGTAGCAAGTACGACGAAATTTGTCAACAGATTTCGAAAAAAATATCGGCGAGGACAAATTTCCTTCGCCGATACGACTTCTATCGAGTTTCTATCTACCTTCGCCACCCTTAGCCGCAAGCGGCATAAGCGACCACATCGGCGCTAAAGCGCCGTGTGCCTGCTTATCCACCGCTTCGCGGTCCCCCTTCCCCGTAGGGGAAGGCTTCGGGGGCGTTTCATTCTTCGTTTTGTTCTTTCCGCCACTCCATATATGCCTTCGTCTCCGCGACGATGACGCCGGAGAGGGCGAGGAGGGCGATGAGGTTCGGGATGGCCATGAGGCCGTTGACGATGTCCGCGAGGATCCAGATCGCTTCGAGCTTCAGGAACGCGCCCGAGGCGATGAGCACGATGAAGATAAGGCGGTACGGCAGCACGCCTTTCGTGCCGAAGAGATAGATGCACGCGCGCTCGCCGTAGTAGTTCCAGCCGAGGATCGTCGTGAACGCGAAGAGCACGAGCGAGATCGTGAGGATCGAGCTGCCGACCGTGCCGTACGTCGACGCGAACGCCGCGCTCGTCATGGCCGCGCCGGCCGCGTCGCCCTGCCAGACGCCCGTGAGCACGAGCGCGATGCCCGTCATCGTGCAGATGATGATCGTGTCGATGAACGTGCCCGTCATCGAGATGAGGCCCTGCTCCGCCGGCCATTTCGTCTTCGCGGCGGCGGCGGCGATCGGCGCCGAGCCGAGGCCGGACTCGTTCGAGAACACGCCGCGCGCGATGCCGTTCTGCATCGCCATCATGATCGTCGAGCCGGCGAAGCCGCCGACGGCCGCCTGGCCGGTGAAGGCGTCCGTGATGATGAGCGAGACGGCCTCGGGGATGCGGCTGTAGTCCGCGACGATGAGACCGAGGCTGATGGCGATGTAGAGGAACGCCATGAACGGGATGATTTTCGACGCGACCTTTGCGATGCTCTGCAGGCCGCCAATCGTGATGGCCGCGATGAAGAACGTCAGGATCGCGTCCATCGCGAGCTTCGGGAAGCCGAACGAGATCTCCATGCTGTCGACGATGGCGTTGACCTGCGGGAACGTGCCGATGCCAAAATACGCGACGCCGATGCAGGCGAGCGCGAAGAACGTCGCGAGCGGCTTCCACTTTTCGCCCATGCCGTTCTTGATGTAGAACATCGGGCCGCCCGCGATCTCGCCTTTCTCATCGACGGAGCGGTATTTCACGGCGAGAAGCCCCTCGGAATATTTCGTCGCCATGCCGAAGAACGCCGCGACCCACATCCAGAAGATCGCGCCGGGGCCGCCGACCTTCACCGCCGTCGCGACGCCGACGATGTTGCCCGTGCCGACCGTCGCCGCGAGCGCGACGCAGAGCGCCTTGAACGACGACACGTCGCCTTTGCCCTGGTTCTTTGCAGAAAAAATCAGCCGCAGCGCCGTCGGCAGTTTGAACACTTGGATGAGCCCGAGGCGCACGGTGAGATAAATGCCCGTGCCGACCAAGAGCGTGATGAGCGGCGGCCCCCACATGAAGGAGTCGATCGCATTGAGTGCGGGGATGAGAGATTCCATGAAACCATTGCCTCCTCGACGATGTCCGCGAGTCGTGGACAACCGTCATATATAAAATCATAACGGTTCTTATTGTAGCACAGAAAAGGACAGTTGTCTGCTTTTTAGTAAAAAAATTTTACATACAAGCGCATAAAGAAAAGCAGGCCGCACCCAGAAAGGTACGACCTGCAAAATTTACAAAGCACTAAGAGATATTTGCCAAGGAGGCTATTTGCCTGGCGGCTACCCTTTATTTTCCATTGAGCTCTTCGACGACAGCTTCGCCTTGAACTCGGTGATGAAGGCCTGCATGATGATGAAGACGCAGAGGAGGGCGCCGACGACGATTTTTGTCCACCAGGCGGAGAGCGTGCCCTGGAAGCTGATGAACGTGAGGATGACGCCTTGGATCAGGACGACGACGAGGGCGCCGGGGATGAAGCCGACGCCGCCCGTGAGGAGCGTGCCGCCGATGACGGACGAGGCGATGGCGTCCATCTCCATGCCGAGGCCGTGAAGGTTGTAGCCCGTCAGCATGATGAGGCTGTAGGCGAGGCCGCCGAGCGCAGAGCAAAAGCCGGAGATCGTGTAGACCATCACTTTCGTGCGGAACACGGGGAGGCCCATGAGCGCGGCGGACGATTCGCTGCCGCCGACGGCGTAGACGGCGCGGCCGAAGCGGGTGAAGCCGAGCACGAGCGCAGCGACGACGATGGCGAGCAGCGCGACGACCGCGCCGACGGAGAGGAAGCCGACGCCGAGGTTGATGCGGTAGCTCGCGATGGCGACCCACGTCGGGTTCGTGATCTGGATCGTGTCCTGCGAGATGACGGCCGTCATGCCGCGGCAGAAGAACATGCCGGCGAGCGTGATGATAAAGGGCTGCAAATCAAATTTCGTGATGATGTAGCCCTGGAGCGCGCCGAACGCCGTGCCCATGACGAGCACGATGGCGACGCAGGCGAACACGGGGATGCTCGTGTTCGCGAGGAGCCACGCGAGCACCATGCAGACGAGCGCGAGCACGGCGCCGACGGAGAGGTCGATGCCGGCGATGATGAGCGTGAACGTGATGCCGACGGCGACGATGATGAGCGCCGCGTTGTCGATGAACAGGTTGAAGAACACCTGCGGCCGCATGAAACCTTTGTACATGGCGATGCCGGCGCCGTAGAGGATGACGAACAGGATGAGCGTCACGGCAAAGGAGAAATACGGCGAGGCGATGAGCTTGCCCAGTGTCTTTTTCATGCTGCTCATGCCTCCTTTCCGCCCGCAGAGCCGGCGACGGCTGGCTTGCTATGGCGTTCCTTCCAGCGGTTGAACATCTCTTGTGCCCGTTTCGACTGGATCAGGCAGATGATGATGACGGCGATGGCCTTCACGACGGGCAGCTGGTCGGACGAGACGCCGAGCGCGTACATCGTCGTCGTGAGCGTCTGGATCGTGATGGCGCCGATGACGGAGCCGCCGATGTAGAATTTGCCGCCCGAGAGGAGCGTGCCGCCGAGCGCGACGGCGAGGATCGCGTCCATCTCCATGTTGAGGCCGGCGTTGTTCGCGTCGGCCGCGCGGATCAGCGAGCTCTCGATGAGGCCCGAGACGCCGGCGCAGAAGCCGGAGAACGCGTAGACGAGGAACAGCACGAGCGTGACGTTGATGCCGGCGTATTTCGCCGCCGTCGGGTTGATGCCGACGGACTGGACGAAGAGGCCGATGCTCGTCTTTTTCATGAGGAACGCGACGAGCAGCACCATTGCGAGCGCGATGAAGATGTTCGTCTGCAGCGGCATGCCGGGCAGGAAGCCCGAGATGTACGCGAACGGCTTGTAGTAGACCGTGATGATCTGGCCTTCCGTCAGGAGCTGCGCGACGCGAGCGCCACGACGGGCAAAAAGAGCGAGCTGTTCGTGAAGCGTTTCAGAGCGTCCATCAGGCTGCACCTCCCGCAATGGCTTTCATGACTTCGTCGGAGCTGATGCGGTCGCCCGTGAGCTCGACGACGCGGCGGCGGTCGCGCAGCACGACGAGTTTCGTGCACGTGCGCACCATTTCGTCCATTTCCGACGAGATGAAGATGACGGCCATGCCGCGCTTCTTCGCGAGCGCCACGGCCATTTTCTGGATTTCGGACTTCGTGCCGACGTCGATGCCGCGCGTCGGCTCGTCGAGGATCAGGAGATCCGGCTGCGTCGCGAGCCAGCGGGCGATGATGACTTTCTGCTGGTTGCCGCCCGAGAGGTTCTTGACGAGCTGGTCGCGGCTCGAGACCTTGATGTTGAGGAGCTTGATGCAATCGTCCGCGATCCGCACCTGCTCCGCATACGGGATGTGCCGGAGGATGCCCTGCTTCGCCTGCATGGCGAGGATGATGTTCTCGCGCACGGTCAGGTCGCCGATGATGCCCGCAACCTTGCGGTCCTCGGGGCAAAAGGCGATCTTCTGCTCCATCGCCGCCATCGGCGCAGGGAAACGGATCGGCTTGCCGTTCACGGTGAGACTGCCCTTGTCGATCTGATGCAGGCCGAACAGCATCTCGGCCGTCTCCGTGCGGCCGGAGCCGAGCAGGCCGGCAAGGCCGATGACCTCGCCCTTGTGGATTTTCACGTCGACGGAGTCGAGGAAGCCGACGGCGCCGAGGCCTTTGCCTTCGAGGAACACCTCGTCCGACGGCACGCTCTTTTCGGCCGACTTGTCCATTTCCTGCACCGCGCCGACGCTCTTGCCGACCATCTTCGCGATGAGCTCGATGCGCGGCAACTCGTCCAATTTGTATGCGCCGACGAGCTCGCCGTTGCGGAGCACCGTGACGTGATCGCAGATCTCATAGATCTGGTCGAGGAAATGCGAAATGAAGATGATGCCGAGCCCCTGCTGCTGGAGCTGGCGGATGATCTGGAAGAGGTGCTCCGTCTCCTGCTTGTCGAGCGACGACGTCGGCTCGTCGAGGATGAGGATTTTCGCGTCGACGTCGACGGCGCGCGATGGCGATCATCTGCTGGAGCGCGACGGCGAAGTGGTCGAGCGTCTGCGTGACGTCGATATGACTCAGCGCGCGCACGCCCGGAAAGCGCTTGTCGATCTGGCGCATTTCGAGCAAGGCTGCCATAATTGGTGCCTCCTTTTTCTGTATAAGTGCATAGAAATGGCCGCGTCCGCACAAAGACCTGCGGGGCGCGGCCACTTTCTGAGGGTTATGAAGATGTAGTGATGAAAGGAAAGGCTAAGTTATTATTGAAGGAAACTGTCGTTTGCAAATCAATATTTGCGCTCCGGCAGCGTCTTCTCTGCGACATCGGCCGGGAAGATGCCCTCGTCGACGTAGACGAGCTTCTCAACCTGTTCGCCGTTGAGGATTTTCTTCGCCGTCTCCATGAGCAGCGGGCCCTGGAGCGGGTTGCACTCGACCGTGCAGTTCGATTTGCCTTCGATCATGGCCTGGAAGATGCCTTTGACGCCATCGACCGAGATGATCGTGATGTCCTTGCCCGGCTTCAGGCCGGCAGCCTCGATGGCCTGGATGGCGCCGAGCGCCATGTCATCGTTGTGCGCATAGAGGATATCGATCTTGTCACCATAGGATTTCAGGAAGGACTCCATGACCTCCTGGCCTTTCTGACGCGTGAACTCGCCCGTCTGGGAAGCGAGGATGTTGTACTTGCCGGCGTTCGGCGAAGCGGCCATCGCATCTTTGAAGCCTTCGTTGCGGCGGATGGCGACGGACGAACCGACCGTGCCTTCGAGGATGACGACGTTGTACTGGCTGCCGCCATCGCGCGGCGCTTTCTTTTCCTTCGTCATGTACTCGTCAATCCATTTGAAGACGTTCTTGCCTTCGGTGACGGAGTCCGTGCCGATCTTTGCGACGTAGAGGCTGTCATCGGCGAGCTTCACATCGCGGTCCACGACGATGACCGGGATGTTCGCATCTTTCGCTTCTTTGAGGACCGTGTCCCAGCCGGTCTCGACAATCGGCACGAACGCGATGATGTCAACGCCCTGCGCGATGAACGAGCGGATGGCTTTGAT
This sequence comes from Selenomonas sp., assembly GCF_022771645.1. Lineage (GTDB taxonomy): Bacteria > Bacillota > Negativicutes > Selenomonadales > Selenomonadaceae > Selenomonas_C. The sequence goes on along the minus strand of NZ_JALFCU010000026.1, from coordinate 1,835 downwards.
CTGGTTCTCCTGCTTCTGCTGCGCGTCGGAGAACTGGAGATTGACGCCGGCCTCTTCGGCGGCTTTCTTGATGGATTCGGTGTTGGCAGTTCTCCACTCGGATTCCGCTCCGATCTGCGAGAAGCCCATCGTGATCTGCTTGCCGCCCGAGCCGGAGCCCGAACCGGACGTTGCCGCCTTCTGGTCTCCCCCGCCGCAGCCGGCAGCCACGACCATCATCATGACGGCCAATACCAATGCAAGGATTTTTTTCACTTTTTTCGTCCCCTTTTCCTGGGAGCGCATGTCGCGACGTGCGTCGCATGCCGCTCCGAAAATTCCCCTTTGGAAAACTTTGTGAGGTCTTGCGTGTGTGTTTGCCGCGCCCGCTGTTTTTCACCTCGCTCAAAAGCGCAACAACCAAACTGTGTTCGTGCACAGTCATGAGGAAAAAGACTTGCCGAAAAGATTTTGAAAACTCACATGATTTTGTTTTGTGAGGTTTCTTTACGGTTCTTAGGATACACGGTGTGGTTTCGTTTGTCAATGGGTTTTGAAAAATTTTGTGCTCGCGCACAGAAATTTTGTTTGAGAAGAAATCGTTGACAAACGAATGCAAGCGCGTGAGAAAAGAAAATTTGTATGAGATAGTGATTTGTTACGAACGGTTGTCGAACATAACGCGTCCAGCAGCCTCTCCCTCAGGGAGAGGACAGGCGCGGAGCGAAGCGCAGCGCCAGGAGAGGGTCGCTTGCACGGCCTTCGATTTCGTAGACTTTTTGATGTCGCCGGTGCGCGCACATGCCCCAAACGTAGATTCCGTGCTCGCACCCGCGGAAGTTACAATGTACAAACTCATCTGACCTGCAAGGGACCCGCTCCACCGCTGACGTGGTCCCCCTCTCCCTGAGGGAGAGGCTGCTCATTGTCAAACAGTCGGCAACAGAACAAATGTCAGAGGATCTCCACCAATTCGCACCCGAGCATCTCCGCGAGGTCGTGGATCTGCTCTTCGGTGATCGCGAACGACAGGACGGTATGGTGGCCGCCGCCGGCTTTGAGCCAGGCCGTCGCGCCTGCTTTCAGGCCGCACTTCGGCGTCCAGAGCTGCTTCGCGACGGGGAGGTGCGGCGTCTCGGCCTCGGCCTTGCGGCAGGTGACGGGATAGCTGATCATGCGGAAGCCGCCGCGGAAGTCGGCGATCGTCACGTCGACGCCCTCGCCGTCCGCGCCCGTGAAGACGAGGCGCGCCGGGTCGTCCTTGCCGCCGATGTCCAAAGGATGCACTTCGACCTTCGGCTGGTCGCTCGCGATCGTCGGGTCGACTTCGAGCATGTGCGCGCCGAGGATGGCCTCGTGGCCTTTGCGCAGGTCGAGCGTGTAGTCCTCCATGAAGACGGTGCGGTCATTGTGCGCGAGGATTTTCAGCAAGCGCACGAGCGCCGCCGTCTTCCAGTCGCCTTCCGCGCCGAAGCCGTAGCCGTCGCGCATGAGGAGCTGCGCCGCGAGGCCGGGCAGCTGCTTCAGCCCCTTGAGGTCCTGGAAGTTCGTGCAGAACGCCGTGTAGCCGTGGTCATCGAGGAACTGGCGGATGCCGAGGTACTCGCGCAGCTGATAGCGCACGGAGTCGTCAAATTTTGCCTGCGGGTTGTCCTGCGGATTCAGCACATATTTCGCCTTGAGGTCCGCGAGCTCCCGGTCGATGTCGGCGTCCTGCACGGCGTCGATGACCTCCACGAGGTCGCCGACGGGCCAGTAGTCGACCGTCCAGCCGAAACGGATCTGCGCCTCGACCTTGTCGCCCTCCGTAACCGCGACGTCGCGCATCGTGTCGCCGAAGCGGCAGACGCGGATCT
>NZ_JALFCU010000013.1 GCF_022771645.1 Selenomonas sp. | reverse complement strand
GCACGGCGTCGATGACCTCCACGAGGTCGCCGACGGGCCAGTAGTCGACCGTCCAGCCGAAACGGATCTGCGCCTCGACCTTGTCGCCCTCCGTAACCGCGACGTCGCGCATCGTGTCGCCGAAGCGGCAGACGCGGATCTGGAAGCTCTCATTATAGGCAACGGCGACGTTCTGCCACGACGCGATTTCCTGCTCGACCTCGGGGTCTTGCCAATGGCCGTAGACGATTTTGTTCTTCAGACCGAGGCGCGCGTTGATGTAGGCGTACTCGCGGTCGCCGTGCGCCGACTGGTTCAGGTTCATGTAGTCGAAGTCGATCGTGTCGTACGGGATGCGGTCGAGGTACTGCGTCGCGAGGTGCAGCAGCGGCTTCTGCAGCAGCACTTCGCCGCGGATCCAGTTCTTCGCCGGCGAAAACGTGTGCATCCACGTGATGACGCCCGCGACGTCGTCGCGGTAGTTCACGTCCTTCATGAACTGCGTGATGCCCTCGGCCGTCGTCATGACGCCCTTGAACTCGATGGGGTACGGCAGATGGCCGCCCGCATTGAGCTTGTTGACAATATCCTCCGTATCGCGCGCGACGTTCTTCAGCTGCTCCTCGCCATAGAGGGACTGGCTGCCCGCGACGAACCAGAATTTATATTTTGGGGTGTCTAGCATAGAATGATGCCTCCTTGGAGATTCTTGTACTCTTGTTTTGTCGTAATATTTTGTTACAGAAATAATTTCATGGTATGCGTACCCAAAACCCTACCTTCGCCACCCTCTCCGACCCCCTTCGGGGGCCACCTCTCCCGGAGGGAGAGGCATGCCACATCCTTACTTTCTATCTTCTAGAGCTTTTCCTGCTGCCCGTTCGAGGTCGAGCGCCTTTTCGTACGCCGCTGTGAAGACGGCAGCGCCCTTCTCTCCGGCGACGGTCGGTTCGCGGCGCGTGGCTTCGGTGTCGCGGAAGATTTCTTCGTCGAGGAAGTCGGCGAGCGGACGCGTCTCGCCCTCGGTGGAGAGCAGCGTATAGAGCGCGAGGACGCCCATGCCCCACGGACCGCCTTCGCCGGCGCTCGCCATGACGGTGATCGGCACGCCGAGCATATCGGCGAGGACCTGCTGCGCGACGATCGGCGTGCGGAACAGGCCGCCTTGCGCGACGAGGCTGTCCATCGCGACGTGCTCGTCCTTCAGCGCCTGCATGCCGATGGCGAGCGGCGCGAATGCAGAGAGCAGCTGCGCGAGCATGAAATTCGCGAGCGTGAAGCGGCTGTGCGGCGCGCGCAGGAACAGCGGCCTTCCGGCTGCGACGTCCGTGATGTTCTCACCCGAGAGGCAGGCGTAGTTCATGAGGCCGCCCGCGTCCTTGTCCGCTGTCGACACCTGCTCGAACAAGAGCCCATAGAGCTTGTCCGGCGCGAGATCGAGCCCCGCAGCTTTCGCGAACGCGCCGAAGAGGCCCGCCCAGGCATTGATGTCCGACGAGCAGTTGTTGACGTGCACCATCGCGACGGGTGCGCCGTCCGGCGTCGTCACGATGTCGATGTCGCGGTGCGGCTGCGCGAGGTCGTGCTCGAGCACATGCATGGAGAAGGCCGATGTGCCCACGGAGATGTTGCCCGTGCGCTTGCGCACGGCGTTCGTGCTGACCATGCCCGTGCCGGCGTCGCCTTCCGGCGGCGCGGCGAGCGCCCCGGCCGCGAGCCCGCCCGTCGGATCGAGCAGCTTCGCGCCCGCCTCCGTCAGATGGCCTGCCGGCTGCCCCGCAGGCAGCGCCTCCGGCAGGAGGCCCTTGAGCTTCCACGGCATCGCTTTTGCTTCTGGCAGTTCGTTGAATTTTTCCAAAAAGTCCTCGCGGTACGTCCCCGTCGTCGCGTCGATGGGGAACATGCCGGACGCGTCGCCGACGCCGAGCACTTTTTCGCCTGTCAGCTGCCAATGCACGTAACCCGCGAGCGTCGTGAGGAATGCGATGTCCTTCGTGTGTTCCTCCTTGTTCAGCAGCGCCTGCTCGATGTGCGCGACGCTCCAGCGCTGCGGGATGTGGAAGCGGAAGAGCTCCGAAAGCTTCTCCGCCGCCTCGCCCGTGATGTTGTTGCGCCATGTACGGAACGGCGCGAGGAGCTTCCCGTCCCGGTCGAACGCGAGGTAGCCATGCATCATCGCGCTCACGCCGACCGCCCCGATCTTCGTGAGCTTCACATGATACGTGTCCCCGACGTTCTTCGCGACAGACTCATACGCCGCTTGCACGCCGCGCCAGACATCGTCAAGCGCGTACGTCCAGACGCCGTGCTCGAGCGCATTCTCCCAACCGTAACTCCCCGACGCGAGCGTCCGCGCTTCCGTATCGAGCAGCACCGCCTTGATGCGCGTCGAGCCGAGCTCGAGGCCGAGCACCGTGCGCCCTGCCTCGATGGCCTCCGTCGCCTTGCGGATTTTCATCATAATGGACTGACGCCCCTTTCGTGTGTCTACGATTTCTTTCTCAATTTTTCAACGGCTTCTTTTCGGTCGGTCTTTTCGCGCGCCCGTACAATTTTCTGTGTCCGAGCACACTTTTATGCTCAAAGAATAGCACGGCGCACGCCACGTGTCAATGAGAATTTTCGTTTTCCCTCCGCTTTCGATTTCTTTGCGTCGGGTCTTGCCGTTCCACGAATGATATTTTATAATAGAGGAAAGCATTCGCATGATACCAAAAAATATTTTCGCGATGGTTTTCTGTCGCGTCCATCGTTCCAAAAAAGTAAAAGCGTTTTGCGAGAGGGAGGATGTTTTATGGCGGGCAAGGAAGATCTGCTGCTGAAGAGCGATGACATCGACCGCATGCGGCGGCCGCGGCTCGCGGAGATGCTCGACATCGCGGAGGGCTCGGCGTATCTGCTGTCGGCGGAAGGGCAGTCGACGCTGGCGAGCGACGAGTGCATGACGGTGCTCATCGTCAGCGCGGGGACGTGGGGCCTCATCACGGACACGCCGGCGAGCCTCGAAGGTGGCGAGAACTACCAGATCACGGTGCTGACGGAAGAAGCGCGGCAGAACCTCAAACGGCTGCTCGGCGTCCCGGAAAAAGTGCGCAAAGAGTCGACGGGCCGCCCGAAGAAATACAGCGCCGAGCGCGAAGGCATGGACATCTTCCTCGCGCACACGTACGAAGGCCAGAGCATCAAGAGCATCGCGATGGAGCGCGACATGAGCCCGACGACGGTGCAAAAGCTCCTGAACGAAGCGAGATTTCTCGCCGCCGACCACCTCGTCGACGGCTCGTGGAGCGCCACGCCCGGCACGCCGAACTACCAAAAGAACCTCGCCGTCCTCGCCTGGGCCGCCGCCCACACGACGGGCGAAAAAAAAGCAGCCTACGCGAGGCTGCAACAGGAACTCGAAAAAAGTGTATGAAGACAAACAGCCGGCCGCACGCGTGAAAACGTGCGGCCGGCCTTGCTATGTTTTGTTGAAAATCGAGAACGGACGCTCACAGGCATCTCGCGACCATCTGCGGGTCGTTGATGTGATGAAGGAGGCTGCTTTTCCGCGATGCTCGCGAACTCGGCATACTGCTCGTCCGTCAGTTCGGGGCAGTCCTCGTCAAAGACGGTGGGCTCATGCGCATTTTGTTCCACTTCTGCAAGCACGGAAGCCGGAATCTGCTGGCCTTCGCGGATGTAGACTCTATGAATTGCCATCGTACAGTCTCCCTATCTATTCGATCTTTCGCATAATCTGGCGAGCGATTTCCAAGACGTTTGATACCGTCTCCAACTTGATACGATACCCCTTGATGTACCGTGTCCGCGATTCCAATTGCGAAATCACGCGCGAATTTTTCGCAGCATCGTTAAAAAGGTGCCTGCAATCTTCCGGCAGAAGATCGAGCAAGTCGTCAATGTCATGCGTCTTCGGATATTTCACAGCGTGCGTTTCCAGAACGTGCTTGAGCGCAAGTTCGATGCATTGCTGCAGGTGATACCCGACGATGTTCAGCATGCCGTCGTCATTCGGATAATTCCGCAGGATCGTTTCCGCCGCAGACAGATTCCGTGCGGCGATGTCGCGGAGCGTTTCCGCCTCAGGCGGTTTCCCGTTCGTCTCGCTCATAGACGACGACCCCTTTCTCATCAATCTCGCGTTTGAGATTTTCGTCCACGGAAAAATTATCCCACTTGTCGAAGACTGCAGTGTGGCTGCCGATGCTCGGGTAACGCTGCGGCGGCTCTTTCATCTCGAAATAAATGTCGATGTCGCTCCACGGATTGCAGAGCGGCGTGACGCTGCTGCCAAAGATGATGATTTTCTGGATATTCGCATCGTCTTTGCACACGTCGATCATCCGCCCGACATCCGCTTGCTGTGTCGGAAAGATGCGCGTGATGTTCTGGTACGGCTTCGCGAACGCACGCCACGGTTCCAGCTGCTTGGACATCATCATCGCCTCCATTGCATAATTCGATTCACTCTTATTTCATTATACCATCAATCAAAGATGGATTCTACGGCAAAGGAATCTTGCCATCTCGAAAAAACGAGAAATCCTGCGAATGCGTGAGCATAGAACAGGATTCTACAATTTTTTACTTTCTGTTATAACCACCCCATAATTATATATTTGCCATCTACAAATAAACCAGATAAAATAAGCTGGGATAAGTTTCGTATCTACTTCGGGTGGATTTGGAGGAATTAATGATGCCAGGGTATTCGTTATGCGTCATGAGGCAAATAAATCGCGTCCGAGCGGCATATCCATCGAGTGACGTCTAGGCATTTTTCACAGCGCGCCCCCGCCGACAGAACGTTGTCGGCGGGGGCGCGTTTTGCGTGTGCAGCAGAAAAAATGCCGTACGCTTGACGGTAACGAGCCGTACGATTTATAATAGGGCAAAGGAGTGATTGCTATGGCGACCGCAACAGCAACGGCTAACAAGATGAATTTCACATTCAAGCTCGATCGCAACTTGCGCGACCAGTTCAACGATGTCTGTGAAGGGCTCGGCATTTCGATGTCCGCTGCGCTCACGGCGTTCGTCAAGCAGACGATCCGTCAGCAGGGCGTCAGCTTTTCCCTGCTCGATGAAAACGGCTTCTCTCCTGCTGACGCGGCCGAGCTCTCCCGCCGCGTCGCAGAGATTCGCTCCGGCAAAGCCAAGTTCCATCATCACGAGCTCATCGAGGTCGACGGCTGATGCGTGACTTACGATGGCATGACCGCGCCTGGGACGAATACGTCGCACTGCAACAAGACAAGCGCCTCATCAAGAAAATCAACAACCTCATCAAAGACATCCGTCGGAACGGCTACGACGGCATCGCGAAAATGGAGCTGCTCAAGCACGACCTTTCCGGCTTCGCCAGTGTCCGTATCGACAAGAAGAACCGTATCGTCTTCTGCGTCGATGACGAGAGCGTGACCATCGTGGCATGCGGCGAGCATTATTCGAACGTTTGAATGCTGCAAATTGGCGCCAAATTTGTCACCGACGGTATTCTCATCTTCCGCAACCAGTGCGTGCACTAACCTTTCTCGCACACGAAACGCGTGAACCGATCCGAATTTTTGCAGGATGACACAACGCGCCCCCGCCGACAGAACATTGTCGGCGGGGGCGCGTTTGCGTCTCTTTACATCGGCACGACAGCAAGCCGTTTGCCGAGCGGTGCGAGAATTTTCATGATGGTCGAAATCTGCGGGTTCGACGCACCGCTCTCCATGCGGGCGATGACGGGCTGACGGACGCCGCTCAATTTTTCGAGCTCTTTCTGCGTGATGCCCTGCTCCTTGCGCGCCTCGATGAGCGCGCAGATGAGATCGACGCGCAGATCGCTCGCAGCGATCTCCTCGGGTGTATACAATTCTTTTTCGACCTCATCCCAATTCTGCCCGATGGCGGGATTATTTTCAATGGCTGGATGCTTCTTCATGAGAAATCTCTCCTCTCCTGCAAATCCTTGTATTCACGTCTTGCTTGTGCCTTTTCGCGCTCTGGTGTTTTCTGTGTCTTTTTTACGAATTGGTGCAGCAAGACAAAACTGTCATCATACCAAGCAACAAAGAAAATGCGGTCTTGCAACGGACGAAGTTCCCAGATATCCCCTTCGACACGTTTGATATACGGCTGTCCCGCGCCCTTCCCCGAACGGCTCAACGCCTTGACGTAGTCACGGATCTTTTGCAGCTTGATGTGACTGTCCTTGTCCTTATGCTTTGCCAATTCTCGCATATAATCAAGAACCGGTTGCTCTCCCTTGGAGTTGCGATAAAAGTAAATCGGATGCATCGTCTCACCTCATCCATATTATAACTTATTCGATATAAACTTGCAAGAAAAAAGACGGCCGCACGTTCGATCATGTGGTCGTCTTTGCCTATGCAATTTGCTTTGAAGATAACCTCTGCTTTACGCCTGCTGTCCCGTCGAGTACATCGGAATCTTGACGGGGTTGTCCTTCAGCGTCCAGACGCCGCAGGGGCAGACGCCGGCGCAGATGCCGCAGCCGATGCAGCGGGTCGGGTCGCTCTGGTATTCCCACGAGCCGTCTTCATGCTGGATG
>NZ_JALFCU010000100.1 GCF_022771645.1 Selenomonas sp. | reverse complement strand
CTTCCTTCCTTTGGCACTTCATATCCTAATTCCACGCCCACATTCTTCGCCTCCTCAATAGCCCATACGGCATCGCCGCTCCAGGTCATGTTGAGGTAAGCCTTTCCCTTGGTCATGGTCTCCTTTCCGAAGTCAGCTTCCAAGCTTGTTGTGGATGACGCGCGCCGGATGGCCGAGCGTGCGGCCCGTGACGACGGTCGAGCGGTCTTTCGCCTTCAGCACCATGTCCTTGTAGTTCGGATGCGCAATACACTCTTCGCTCATGACGAAGCGCGAGCCCATCTGCACGGCCTTCGCGCCGAGCGCGAACGCCGCCGCGACGCCGCGCGAATCCGCGATGCCGCCCGCTGCGATGACCGGCACGTCGACGGCGTCGACGACCTGCGGCACGAGCGCCATCGTCGTGATCTCGCCGATGTGGCCGCCGGACTCCATACCCTCGGCGATGACAGCGTCGGCGCCGGAGCGCACGAGGCGCTTCGCGAGCGCGACGGACGCGACGACGGGGATGACTTTCGAGCCGATGGCCTTGAGCTCCGGCACGTATTCGCCCGGGTTGCCAGCACCCGTCGTCACGACGGGCACTTTTTCCTCGAGCACGACCTGCATGACTTCTTTGACATACGGGCTCATGAGCATGACGTTGACGCCGAACGGCTTCTGCGTCCAGCCTTTGCACTTCTGGATTTCTGCGCGCAGGACTTCGGGAGGCATGTGGCCGGCGCCGATGATGCCGAGGCCGCCAGCGTTCGAGACGGCGGAAGCGAGCTCTGCCGTGCCGATCCAGGCCATGCCGCCCTGGAAGATCGGGTACTTGATGCCTAGCAGTTTGCAGATCACGTTGTTTTCAAACATAAAAGAATAAGTCCTCCTTCGCCTCTTCAGGCCATGATCAAACGGTTTCTGCGCCGCTCTGCTTCAGCGCTTCTTCGCGCGTCAGCGCGTCGCGGATATGTGCAAGGACGTCTCCTTTGACGTAGTCATTGGCCACGCCGATGGCACTGCAAATGGATTTGGCATTTGATGATCCATGACTGATGATGACGCAGCCATTCACGCCGAGGAGCGGCGCGCCGCCGTACTCCGTCGGGTCGAGGCGCTTGCCGAGCCGCTTCAGCGTCGGCATGAGCAAAAGCGCCCCGAGCTTCGCGAGGATGCCGCCGTTCTTGACGGCGTCCTTGATCAGCTTGTAAATGGTTTTTGCCAAACCCTCTGCAAATTTTAGCACAACGTTGCCAACAAATCCATCACAAATTACGACATCGAAGTTTCCCTTCGGCACGTCGCGCCCTTCGGCGTTGCCGGTGAAGTTGATCGTCTTCATGACTTTCAGCAGCTGGTACGTCGCTTTCGCCTGTTCGTTGCCCTTCGTCTCTTCCTCGCCGATGTTCAGGAGGCCGACGCGCGGCGCCTGGACATGGAACACATCCTTGCAGTAGAGCGAGCCCATCATGGCCGCCTGCACGAGGTGCTCCGGCTTCGAGTCGACGTTCGCGCCCGAGTCCATGAGGAGCGTCACACCGTTCGGCGTCGGCATCGGCGTCGCGATGGTCGGGCGGCCGATGCCCTTGATACGGCGGAGGATGAGCTGCGCCGCCGTGACGGCCGCGCCCGTCGAGCCGGCGGAAAGCACGGCGTCGCAGACGCCGTCTTTCACGAGGCGCGTCGCGACGACGACGGACGCATCTTTCTTCGTGCGCACGGCGTCGGCCGGATGCTCACCCATCTCGATGACTTCGCTCGCCGGATGAATCGTGATGCCGAGTTTTTCCCAGCCCGGCTCCTTGTCGAGCACGCTGCGGATTTTCGTCTCATCGCCGACGAGGACGATCTCGCATCCGTATTTCTTCGCGGCGCGCACGGCGCCGAACACGATCTCGAGCGGCGCGTAGTCGCCGCCCATCGCATCGACTGCGATCTTCATGCCTTGCCCCCCTTTTGATCTTCTCCCCATGACACCATGATGAACTTCGCGCGGAAGACTTCGCGCTCATCGTTGCGCGTCTTGACCCAGACGAAGTATTTGTTGCCGCGCACGCGGACGATCTCAGCTTTCGCGATGAGCTTTTCGCCGACGTGCACCGGCACTTTGTATTTCACGTTCGCGATGCCCGTGACGGCCATCGGCGCGTCGATGATGGCGAGCGCGAGCGAATTTGCCTGCGAGAACATGTAGTGGCCTTTCGCGATCTGCGTCCGCTGGAAGACCATGTCCTCCGTCACGCGCAAGAGCGAGATGCCCGAGCGCCCGAGCTCGAGGTCGATGAGCTCGCCGACGACTTCGCCGCTCTGGATGGCTTTCACCTTGTTCTGCGCCGTCTCCGCCATCTTGCGAATGCGGCCGCGCAGCTCGGGGATGCCAAGCTCGAGGCGGTCGAGGCGGATCGTCTGCACGCTGACGGCGAGCTCCTTCGCGAGCTCCTCGTCCGTCAGGAACGGCTTTTCCTTCACCTTCGCGACGAGCAGCTCCTGCCGCTCCTTCTTCTTGACCCGTGCCACGCTTGCCACCTCGCTTTCCGACGCATTCCTATGATTGCATCTTGTCGCTAACTTTTAAGACCTGTTTCTATCACCTGTCATAACGGAGACTATTATAGCGGCTTTGTTTTCAAAATGCAACAGGGAAATTTCATTTTGTGAAATTCCGTTCAAAGCGCGGGCGAAGCCACAGAAACGCGACGACGCAGATGATGATCGACACGACGGAGCCCGTCGCTGTCGCGAGGCCCATGGGCAGCAGGGTCTGCGGGAACGTCGTCGAGGCGAGGTAGGCGAGCGGGATGCGGGCGCAGGTGATGGAGAGGACGTTGTGGATGAACGAGATCTCCGAGCGGCCGTAGGCGCAGAAATATCCGCTGAAGCAGAAGTGCACGCCGGCGAAGATGCAGTCGATGACGTAGCCGTGGAAATAATCGGCGCCCGCGAGGATGACGCCCGCGTCGCTTGTGAAGAGGGTGAGCACGTCCTCGGCCGTGAACTGTACGAGGATGGAAATGACGACGCCGAAGCTCACGGCGATGCCGAGCGCATAGCGGAGCGTCTGCCGCACGCGCGCGTGCATGCCGGCGCCGACATTCTGCGCGCCGAGCGCCGAGACGGTCGAGAGCATGGACGACGGCACGAGGAACAGGAAGCTGATGACTTTTTCCACAATGCCGACGGCCGCCGCGTCCGTCAGGCCGCGCATGTTCGCGATGACCGTGATGACGAGAAACGAAATCTGGATGAAACCGTCCTGCAATGCAATCGGCACGCCGATGCGCAGGATGTCCCGCAGCATCGCGCGGTCGGGCGCGAAGTCATAGCGCGTGATTGCGACGCCCGTGCCGCCGTGGCGGATGTACCAAAGCGAGATGATGACGCTGACGCCCTGCGCGATGACGGTCGCGATGGCCGCGCCCTCCGGCCCCATGTCGAGACCACCGAGAAACGCATAATCGAGCGCGATGTTCAGCACACAGGCGACGGCAATGAAGACCATCGGGCTGCGCGTGTCACCGAGCCCGCGGAAGATGGACGCGATGATGTTATATGCCGTGATGAGCGGGATGCCGAGCGCACAATAATACAAGTAGTCATTCGTGCCGATGACGGCTTCCTCCGGCGTCGACATGATGGCGACGATGTGCGGCAACGCAATGACCATAACGGCCGCGAGCGCGACAGACACGCCAAGGAACAGCGTGACCGTGTTGCCGATGGAACGCGACGCCGCCTGCATGTCGCGTCCGCCGACGGCGCGCGCGATCGTGATCGTCGTGCCCATCGCGAGACCGACGATGATGACGGTCACCATGTGCATGACCTGGCTGCCGATGGACACAGCCGTGATGCTCGCCGCGCCCTGGAACTGGCCGATGATAAAGAGGTCGGCCATGCCGTAAAGCGTCTGCAAGAAATAAGAAATCAAATACGGGATGGAAAACACGAGGATGTTCCGCCCGATGCTGCCTTTCGTGAGATCTTTTGCCAACAAATCTCCTCCAAACATCTTGTTTTCTCAAAATCATACACAAAAAAGAGACAGGATGCAAACATCCTGCCTCTGATTGGTTGCCTTGTTCAGAAAAGGAACGGAAACCTCCGGATTACTCCTCGGATTTCACAACTTCCTTGCCGTCATAATAACCGCATTCCGGGCAAACGTGATGCGGCATTTTCGGCTCGTGGCACTGCGGGCACGAAACGAAGCCAGGAGCTTCGAGTTTCCAGTTCGCGCGGCGCGAATCACGGCGAGCCTTCGACATCTTGCGCTTAGGTACTGCCATCTCGGATACACCTCCTTAAAAGGGATCAATCATCTTTTTGCGTGAATAAGCCTTGCAATGCTGCCAGACGCGGGTCAGGGACGAACCGGTCGCAACCACAGTCGCCGTGGTTGAGGTTCGCGCCGCAAACGGGGCAGAGCCCTTTGCAGTCCGGCTTGCAGATATTGCTGAGCGGCTGTGCCGCTAGGAGGGTATCCCGTACGAGCGCGTCGAGCTCGATTGCATCGCCATCGAACGGCGTCACGTCTTCCTCGCCCGATGCCCCGCCTTGCTGGAAGACTTCCGAGAACGCATGCTCCTGCGCCTCCGTGCAGTCGTCGAGGCAACGGTCGCAGACGAAGTGCTTCGTCGCGCGGATCACGCCCGCGACGCGATAGCCCGCGCCCGTGTTCGTGACCGTCCCCGTGACCTCGATTGGCCCCTGAAACGCGTAATCGGCCGCAACCGCATCAATCTCTGCGGCTGCGGTCGCGAACGAAAACGGAAGTTCCTTTCCGAGTCCATCATTCAATTCAGCAATATGAATGTGCATTAGCATCAACTCCAATAATTATAGCGACCGTTCTATGGTTTGTCAAGGAAAATGCCTTGCTAGGCAAAGCAAAATTTTGCGCGTGTTGCGCATGGTTTTATACGTCTCCCAAACGAAACGCGATCTCGCGGAGTGCTGCGTCGTGCACGCGTTTCCACGGCACGTCGTGCTCCTCCGCGAGGCGCTTGCAGTCCTCGAACTCCGGCTGGATGTTGACGATCTCGCCTTCGTACGCCGCGATCTTCACGCGCACTGTGCCGTACGTCGTTTCGGCGTTCGCCATACGGCGGTCGCATGCGATGCGCTCATCGACGCGCGTGACGCGCAGGCCGATCGTCGTCGTCTCGCGGAACAGGAGCTTCGCGCACGCGTCCTTCGCCGCGCCCGTCACGAGCACGGAGAGTTCCGTGGCCGGACGCGTTTTCTTCATATATATGGGCGTCATCCAGACGTCGAGCGCGCCGGCCGCGAGCAGCTTGTCCATGACATAGCCGTAAATCTGCGGATTCATGTCGTCGATATTCGCCGCGAGGATATATTTCTCGTCGTTCGTTTTCGCTTCGACGGTCTCGCCGAGATACAGCCTCAGCACGTTCGGCCACGTTTCTGCATCAAACGAGCCTGCGCCGTAGCCGATGGCCGTCGACTGGAAGTTCTCGGGGAGTACTGTCGCAAGCGTCGCGAGCGCTAAGACGATGGCCGCGCCCGTCGGCGTCGTGAGCTCGCGCTCCGGCCCTTTCGCGTACGTCGGCCAGTCCATCGTGAGCTCGGCGACGGCCGGCGCCGGCACGGGCATCATGCCGTGCTGGCACTGCACGAAACCGCTGCCGACATTCAGCGCGCCCGCATAGACTTCCGTAATGCCGAGCGCGTCAAGGCAGATGGCCGTGCCGCAGATGTCGACGATGGAGTCGGCCGCGCCGACTTCGTGGAACGTCACGTTGTCCTTCGCGATGCCGTGCACCGCGCCTTCGGCCTCGGCGAGCACGTCGAAGATGTCGAGCGCCTTCGCCTTCGCGCCCGCCGTGAGCGCCGAGCCCTCGATCATCGCGCGGATGTCCGCCATCGTGCGATGAGCATGGGGATGATGTGTTTCCGGATGCGGCTCTGGTTCGGGTTCCGGCGCACGCATATCGCCATAAAAGCCGAGATGATGGTCGGCATGGAACGTGTGCGCATGCTCGCGCAGCAGCGCCGTCGCCGGATCCTCGCGGTGTTCGTGTTGCTCGTGCTCATCCGTGAGCGTGACGTTGACGTAGAGCGCCGAGATGCCCGCTTTCTTCACGGGCGTGACCGTGAGCTCGCACTCCTGCATGACGGGGAGCTTGGCGAGTTCCTGGCGCAGGAGCTTCTCCGGCATGCCGGCCGCGAGGAACGCGCCGAGGAGCATATTGCCGCTGATGCCGGAAAAGGCATCGAGATAAATCGCTTTTGACATAGTTCCTCCGATTAGTGCAGCCGATTGATCTTGCTCGCGAGCACGCCGGCGCCGAAGCCGTTGTCAACGTTGACGACGGACACGCCGGCCGCGCAGCTCGACAGCATGGAGAGGAGCGCCGTCACGCCGTGGAGCGCCGCGCCGTAGCCGACGCTCGTCGGCACGGCGATGACGGGCGCTTGCGCGAGGCCGCCGACGACGGACGCCAGCGCGCCCTCCATGCCCGCGATGCAGATGATGACGCGCGCGCGGCGGATGGCCGCCTCGTGCGCCGCGAGACGGTGGATGCCGGCGACGCCGCAGTCGTACACCGTCTCGACGCGGTTGCCGTAGAGCTCGGCGACGAGCCGCGCCTCGGCCGCGACGGGGATGTCGCTCGTCCCGGCCGTGAGGATGAGGATCGTGTGCGCCTCGTCATCCGGCGGCGCGCCGACGGGTTTCGCGCGGCGCACGTAAATGGCCCGAGCTTCCTCATCGTACTGTGCTTCTGGCAGTTCTTCTTTTACAAAGTCGTACTGCTCTTGGCTCGCTCGTGTCGCGAGCAGGCTGCCGTCGCTCGATGCCTTTAAGGAAAGCAAAATCTCGCGCACTTGTTCCTTTGTCTTCCCCGCTGCATAGACGACCTCGGGAAAGCCCTGCCGCGCCTCGCGGCTGTGGTCAACGTGCGCGAAGCCGAGGTCTTCAAACGCGGCTTTGGAGAGACGAGAGGCGGCATCCTCTTTCGTGATGCCGCCCGTTTTGTAGGCCTCCAAGAGGCTCAAGATATCTTGTTCTGTCATATTACTGCTGTGCTGCGTCCTGCGAGGCTGCCGCGCCTGCCGGCTGTGCCTCTGCTGCCTGCGCCTTCGGCGCCTCGACCGGCACGTCCGCCACGGGGATGTCGTCGGCGGCTGCCGCCTCGGCCGCGCTGCGGTTCATCTGCTCTTTCGCCTGCTGCAGCATCGCGCGTGCCTGGTCGACGCTCGTCACGGACTGCTGGAAGTAATCGACGGACTGCTGCGCGAACTGCTGGAGGTAGTTCACAGACTCCTGCACGGACTTCGCCGTGCCGGCGACGTGCGTGATGAGCTGGTCGAACACCTGGTTCGCGTACGCGTCCGTCGCGTCGCGGCGCTCCTTGAGCTCCGCCTTCGTCTTCTCTAGGATGTCGCGTCGCTGCTGCTGCGCCTGCTCAACGAGCACGCGCGCCTTTTCCTCGGACTGCCGCTGGATCTCGCGCGCCTTCGCCGTCGCTTCCGTCACGATGGTCTCTTTCTCGACGAGCTCGGACGCGTAATCCTTCGCCTTCGCGACGATGCTGTCGGCCTGGCGATGCGCTTCCTCGATGATCTCGGCCTCGTTCGCCATGATTTCTTGCGCGTGCTCGAGCTCGAGCGGCAGGTCCTGGCGCAGCTCCTCGACGAGATGGATGAGGTCGTTCTCGTCAATCATGCTCTTGCCCGTGAGCGGCACGTGCGACGCGTTGACGACGAGGTTCTCGACCTCGCTCAGCGTTTTCTCGACACGCGTCGTCGCCTTGCGCACCGCATTGGCGCGGGACGGTGCATTCGTCGTCGCCGTCGCGTTCGCCGTGCGTTTTGCCAGTTGTTTCTTTGAAGACATATCATCAACCTCTTTATCTATCACACATCATACACTTATTGGTATGGAGATCTCATGAAATGCTGCCCGCTGCGATGCGCGCATTCACCGCCGCCTCGACGCAGGCCGGCACGAGGCCGTGCACGTCGCCGTGGAACACGGCGAGCTCGCGGACGCCTGACGAGCTCACGAACGAATACGCGGGATTCGTCAGCAGGAACACCGTCTCGACGCCCGGGTCGAGGTGGTGGAGCATGTGCGCCTCGTTTTCCTCATATTCGAGGTCCTTGACGGAGCGCACGCCGCGCACGATGATCTGTGCGCCGACATCTCGCATATAGTCCGTCAGGAGGCCCGAGAACGCATCGACGCGGACGTTCGGCAGATGCGCCGTCGCCTCCTCGAGGAAGCGCCGCCGCTCGTCGATGGAAAAAAACGCCTGCTTGCGCACGTTGTGGAACACGCAGACGACGAGCTCGTCGAACATGCGGCTCGCGCGCTCGAAGATGTCGACATGGCCGATCGTCACGGGATCGAAGCTCCCGGAGCAGACGGCGATGCGGTGGCTCATAGCGTGACCTCCCCGACATAGCTCTTGCGCTGGAAAAAGCTCAGCTGCGTCGTCTTGCCGTAGCGGCGGTGGTCGACGCGCACGAGCGCATCAAGCTCCGGCACAGCATCCTCGTCCCCGCCGTGCTCGACGACGAGGATCGCGTTCTCCGCTAAGAGCGGGCTCGCATCGAAAAACGCGAGCGCCCGCTCCCAGAGCCCCTTGTGATACGGCGGATCGCAGAACACAAGGTCGAACGTGCGGCCCTGCCGCGCGAGGCGTGCGAGACTTGCAAACGCATCGCCCGAGACGACCTCGGCTTCCTGCTCAAAATGGCAGTGCGCGATGTTGTCGCGCAGCACGTCCGCCGTCGCCGCATCGAGGAACACGGCATGCGCCGCGCCGCGCGACAGCGCCTCAAGCCCGAGGCTGCCTGTGCCGGCGAAGACGTCGAGCACCGTGCGGTCCTGCACCATCGTGCCAAGGATGCTATAGAGCGCTTCCTTGACGCGGTCGGACGTCGGCCGCGTGACGGCCATGCCCTTCGGCGCTTTCAACCGCGCCCCGCGCGCCCGTCCCGTGATGATGCGCATCGCGCCGTCTCCCCTCGCAAAATTTTTTCCAATCGCTTGTTATTCTATCATATTTTCGTTCATTCGTGAATATCTCTGCACACGAAAAAAGCCCGTCCATCGGACAGGCTTGAAACTTTCATAGCTCCGTGGTATGCTGAAAGCAACCGGCGGAGCTGGCTTCCCTTCGAGCGGAAGGGAGGTGGTGGCATGACACTGTACGAAATCCTATCGTTATTGATAGCCTTTCTGACACTCATCGTCAGCATCTTCAATAAGTAAGGAGGTTCTTAGCCATACTTCAGTGTGCCATTCCCTACGACTAAAAATCGAAGAAGGAGTCGGCGCTCTGACCCGCCGGTTTCCTTGTGTTCTTATTATAGCAAATCCTTCTTCAACTTGCAAACAGAAAGGCTCTTCATGAATCGTATGTTTCGCAGCGGGCTACTCGCGCTCTTGCTTCTGGCCGCGCTTGCGTTTTATCATTTTTCCCTGCACCCTGCCGCCGCACTCATGCCGATTGCCCCCGTCCGCACGCTTTCCTCGCGCGTTCTGCTTGTGCCGCTCGACAGCCGACCGCCGTGCCGGCAGCACGTCGTGGACCTCGGCCGCATCGGCGGCATCGACGTCGTACCGCCGCCAAACGAATGCATGGACTACTACTCGCAGCCTGGCGACACGGCAGCCATGCGCGACTGGCTCATGCAGGAGGCGCGCCCCGGCGACTCCGTCATCATCTCCATCGACCAGCTGCTCTTCGGCGGCCTGCTCGCCGCGCGCGAACAGGCCGCGCCGCCCGCGCGCCAAGACGCGCTCGTCGCGTATCTGCGCGCGTTCCGCACCGCGCACCCGGAAGTCCCCGTCTACGCATTCTCCATCCTGCCGCGCCTCACGCCGCAGGACACGATCGACGGCTACGACGAGCGCCGCGCGCTCATCGCCTACTCGCGCCTCGTCGGCAAGCGCGCCGCCGGCCTCACGATTGACGATAGCGAGCTCGCCGCGCTCCGCGCAAAAATTTCTGATGAGAGCCTCGCGACATACGAAGCGCACTTCCGCGAAAACGCCGAGCTCAACGAAAAGCTCGTCGCGCTCACAAAAGACGGTACGCTCACGCGCCTCGTGCTCGGACAGGACGACGGCGAGCCGTACGGCATCCCGAACATCGAAAAATCTTCGATTCAATTAACCATCAACGAACTCGGGCTCACGGACAAGCAATGCTTCCTCACGCACGGCGCGGACGAGATCGCGCAGACGCTGCTCGCTGCGTACGTCTGCGAGCGGCACGATTACCATCCGCGCATCGCTGTCACAGCAGCCGACCCCGGCGCAAAAACGCGCGTCATGCCGTACATGGCCGTCGACTGCGCGACCGTCGCCGAAGAAAAAATCCGCCTGCTCGGCGGCACGCTCGCAAACGAGGAAGAGGACGCCGACCTCACACTGTTCCTCTCGGCGAACGACAGTGACGAGGACTCGCTCGACACGCGCCAAGCCGCTGTCAATTATTTCGCGCAAAAACTCGGCGATGCCAACGAGACGACACACGAAAAACGCGGCAACGCCGACGGCACGGCGCACGAAAAAAGCGGCGCGGCTCACGCCGCTGCATCCTCTTCGAGCCCCCCGCCCCCGATCGCGCTCGTCGACCTCAGCAAGCACTTCGATGCTGCCGAGCCGCTGCTGCCGCTGCTCATAGGCCGCGACATCCCCCTCCCGCGCCTCGCCGCCTACGCGGGCTGGAACACGACGAGCAACGCCATCGGCACGGCGCTCGCCGCGACGGCCATCCGCGAAGCCTGCGCCCATGACGCGCTCACGCCCGACGAAGCGCGCGCCCTCGCCGCCGAAAGCGTGCGCTTCCTCCAGAACCGCATCCTCGAAGATTATTTCTACCTCAAAGCCGACATCGACCCCATCAATCACGCGCTCAAGAAAGCCGGCTACACGAACACGGCCGACCTCGACCTCGAGCACAACCATCGCTGGGCGACGCAGATGCTCCAGCAAAAACTCGCGCAGCAGACGACCATCTACAAACACACGAAATCCCTCCGCGCCCCGTTCCCCGTTCCGCAGGCCGGCGAGCAGCTCGCCATCTACGACCTGCACACGGATGCAAGCTTCCCGTGGCCCCGCACATTCGAAATCTACCTCGAAACCACGCCGTACTTCGCGCTCATGAAATGACGCGCACGGCAAAAACTTTCTGCCACCGTCAAATTTTCCTTGACAAACATTTCTCCCGTCGTTATACTATTTTTTGTCGATACGACACAGGGGCATCGCCAAGTTGGTAAGGCACGGGATTCTGAATCCCGCATTCGTAGGTTCGAGTCCTGCTGCCCCTGCCATTTCGAAACGCGAGCGGTCATCGCAATCTCATGCGATGGCCGCTTTTCTTATCGACTTTTCTCTCTCTTTTCGCTATAATATTTGTAGGAGTGTGAGGTTATGCCTCCAATTTCCATGTTCTTTGGAATCATCATCCGTATGTACAACAATGGCGAACACAATCCGCCGCATTTCCATGCATCTTATCAAGGACATTACGCAACATTTAATCTTGATGGCGAACTGGTGGAGGGCGATATGCCAAGGAAGCAGAAAAAACTCATCGCTGCATGGGCTGAAATCCATCATGACGAGCTCTTAGCGAATTGGGAACTTGCCATTTCGGAACAGCCGCTCTATCATATTGATCCCCTGCGTTGACAAGAAAGGAACGGTGGTCTCTATGAAAACGCCAAATTGGGTCGTGAAGACTGCGACTGCAGCTCCAGACTATACGCTTCGTTTGACCTTCGCCGATGGAAAGCAAGGAATCTATGATGCACGTCCTTTGCTGGAAAAACCGCTATTCGCTAAACTCAAAAGCCTGCCATTCTTCCTGAATGCAAAAGCAGAAGACGGAACCGTTGTCTGGGACGAAGACCTCGACATCGCTCCAGAACATCTCTATGATTGCAGCATTCCCTGCTGATTTTTTGCCCACACAACAAAGGCTCGCCAAGCAACAATCTTGGCGAGCCTTTTCGATTGCTCCATCGAACAAAACAAACGTTCATAACATTTGGTGATCCTCCCTAAATGATGAGGAAGCGCCACTTTTTTTAGTGGCCATTAAGCAACGCCTCGATCTTCGTCTTGACGATATCGAATGCCACGTCGTTGAGCCCGCTGTTCAGGATGATGTCGGCGAGCGTCTTCGTCGGCTCGACGTAGAGATAATGCATCGGCTTGACGGTCGTGAGGTACTGCTCCATGATGTTCTCGAGGCTGCGGCCGCGTTCTTTGATGTCGCGCGTGACGCGGCGCAGGATGCGCTCGTCGGCGTCGGCCTCGACGAAAATTTTGATGTCGAACAGGTCGCAGAGGCGCGGATCCTGGAGGATCAGGATGCCTTCGACGATGATGACGCGGCTCGGCTCGACATGCACGATTTCTTTCGCGCGCGTGTGATGCGCGAAATCATACGTCGGGCAGTCGACGGCCTTGCCTGCGCGCAGCGCTTTGAGGTGCTGGATGAGGAGATCCGTCTCAAGCGAATCGGGGTGGTCATAGTTGATCTGCTGGCGCTCCGCAAGCGGCAGATCGTCATGCGGCTTGTAATAGCTGTCATGATACATGACCGTGATGCGGTCGCCGAAATGCGCCTTGAGGCGGTTCGTGAACGTGGATTTTCCCGAACCTGTGCCGCCCGCAATGCCGATGATCGTCGTCTTCATCTCTGTGGCCTCCCCGAATTCTCCATGAGCGCATCAAGCGCCATCGTCAGCACGGTTTCGCTCGCCTGCCGCTTGACCTCCGTGCGCGTGCCTGTGAAATGATTCTCGCGCACCGTCGTGCCCGCCGCCGTCGCGACCGCCGTGTAGACGAGGCCGACCGGCTTTTCCGCCGTGCCGCCGCCCGGGCCGGCGATGCCCGTCGTCGCGAGGCCGATGTCCGTGCCGATGGCGCGGCGCACGCCTTCGGCCATCTCGCGCGCCGTCTCCTCCGAGACCGCGCCATGCGCCGCGAGCGTCGCGTGCTGCACGCCGACGAGCCGTTCTTTCACGTCGTTCGCGTACGAAACGATCGAGCCCATGACGTACGCCGAGCTGCCCGCGACATCTGTCAGGCGGCTCGTGACGAGGCCGCCCGTGCACGATTCTGCCGCTGCGATCGTCCGCCCGTTTGCCGCGAGCACATGCCCGAGCCTCTCTTCGACGGCTTCTGTTATTTCGCTCATGCCTTGTCCACCCGTTCGCCGACGACGTCATACGTGAAACCCTGCAACACCTTCACGCGCACGATGTCGCCGGGCTGGCTGTCCGTGTCGCCCTCGATGTAGACCTGCCCGTCGACGTCCGGCGCCTCGCGCTGCGAACGCCCGACCGCGATGTTCTGCTGCTCCTCGTCGCGCCCTTCGATGAGCACGTCGAGCTCGCGGCCTTCGAGCTCTTGGTTCAGCTGTTCCGAGATCTTGCACTGCAGGCTCATGAGGTCGTGGTAGCGCTCCTGCATGACCTCTTCCGGCACTTGGCGCGGCATATCATACGCCGGCGTGCCTTCCTCGCGCGAATACGTGAAGACGCCGACCTTGTCGAGCCGCATTTCTTCGAGGAAATTGCGGAGCGTCTGATACTGCGCGTCCGTCTCGCCCGGGAAGCCGACCATGAACGTCGAACGGATCGTCACGCCCGGGATGCGCGCGCGGAGCTTCTGGATGAGCGCGCGCATCGACGCCTGCGTGTCCGGGCGGTGCATGCGGCGCAGGACTTCGTCGTGCGCATGCTGCATCGGGATGTCGACGTACTTCACGAGCTTCGGCTCCGTCGCGATCGTCTCGATGAGCTCGTCATCGAAATACGTCGGATAGCTGTAGAGCGTGCGGATCCACTGCACGTCCTCGACGGTGCAAAGCTCGCGCAAGAGCTTCGCGAGGCACGGCTTGCCGTAGATGTCGCGCCCGTACTCCGTCGAATCCTGCGCGATCAGCACGATTTCCTTGACGCCGTTTGCCGCGAGATTCGCGACTTCGTCCTTGATGTCCTCGATCTTGCGGCTGCGGTATTTGCCGCGGATCATCGGAATCGCGCAGAACGCGCAACGATTGTTGCAGCCCTCGGCGATTTTTACATACGCCGTGTACGACGGCGTCGTCGTGATGCGCGGCGTATGCTCGTCGTAGAGCAGCTCATCCTCGCCCGCGATGACGACGCGGTTGCCCTTGAGCGTTTCGCGGACGGCCTCCATGATGCGGTTCCACGCGCCCGTGCCGATGATGGCGTCGGCCTCCGGCATATCGTCGAGGAGTTCCTGCTTGTAGCGCTGCCCGAGGCAGCCAGCGACGATGAGGCTGCGGCAACGGCCGGATTCCTTGAACTCCGCCATGTCGAGGATCGTCGTGATCGACTCCTCTTTCGCCGACTGGATGAACGCACACGTATTCACGATGAGAATATCGGCTTCTTTCGGCTGCGACGTGATCTCAATGCCATGCTCGCGCAAGATGCCGAGCATCATTTCCGTGTCGACGAGATTCTTCGAGCAGCCAAGGCTCACAAAACCTGCTTTCATATAAAATCGATTCCTTTCGTTACTCCCCTATTGACTGAAACGAATGTATTTGACCCAGCGGTCGAGGAATGCTTTTTTCTGCGCCTCGGAAAAGGCGGGCTTCTCTTGGAACAGCACGATGTTCTTGCCGGCAAACTGGCGGTAGGCGAGCGCCATTGGATTCGTCGTCAAAAAATAAAACCCGTGCGACTGCAGCGCTGTCTGCGCATCATCGGAGAGCAGATAGTCGATGAAATCGCCGGCCGCTTGCCGGTCGCCTTCGCCGGCCGCCGCGAGGATGCCCGCGCCGCCGAGCGAATACGCCGTGCCGTCGGCCGGATATACGATGCGGATGGGATAACCGTCCGCAACGTATCGCATCGTCTCGCTCGCGACGGCGACCGCGACATCCGCCTCGCCCATGCCGACCTGGCGCACAGGGTTCGAGAGGTATTTCGTATACTGGACGACATGCGGATGGAGGTCGCGCAAGACGGCATACGCCTGCACTTCGCCGAACTGCGAAATGAGCGAGTAAAGAAGGTTCGATGCCGCATCCGCCGCGACGAAATCCGTCATGCCGACGCGCGCATCCGACTGCGCGAGCGCGCTCCACGTGTCCGGCACGACCTTCAACGTGCGCAGATAGTCGCTGTTCATCGCGAAGACGATCGGATCATACCAGACGCCCGTCCACGCGCCTTCCGCCTGCTTGAAATGCTCCGGCACAGCGTCTGTCTGCTCGGAGACGTACGGCAGGAACTTGCCGCGCCGCGTGAGCTCCTCGAGCGTCGGCGCGTCGGCGAGCACGAGCGCGACCGTCGGGTCGCCCTTCGACGCGCGCTCGATGAGGTCCTTGCCCGCGAGCGGCACGAACGTCACGCGCACGCGGCTCTTTTTTTCATACGCCGCCGCGAGCTCCGCGACATGCTCCGCCGGCAGCGTCGTATAGACCGTCAGCTGCCGCATCGCCACGCCGTCCTCGACATGCCCGGAGCCCGCAAGCTGCTGTGACCCCGTCACGACCACGACGACGAGCAAAAACGCCACGATCAAGAGCGTCGTATATCGCCGCATACCGCGCCTCCTCCCCCTTTCAAACTTTTCCCCATTATATACACAAACGGGCGGGACTGCAAGTGTCCCGCCCGTTCCCTGTTCATTCCGGCGTCACGCCGGGATGTCGACGTTCGCGCCACGATATTTGTTGTCAGCGTCCGATTCCTTCATATCCTGCTGGTACGGATTGTCCTCGTTGTAATAGCGGATCTGCGTCGACGTCTCGCCGCCCGAGATGTACGTGCGCCCGCACTCCGGGCAGACAGCCGTCTTGAGGCGCACGTTCGCGCGGATGACTTCGCCGCCTCCGTCCTTCGCCTTCTGATAGGCATTCGAGACGTGTTCCTGCTCGTGGCTCATGACGACGGCAGCCGCGTTGCCCGGGTCGATGTGGCCGGCCGCTTTGAACGAAACCATTTCGTCCGAACCGTCCTGATACTTGCGGCGCTTGCACGTCTCGCACTCCGCTGGCGTCGACTTGTGGCCGCTCGCCTTCGCGCGCTTTTCCTCCGGCGTCAGCTCGTCGTCGTCCTTGTCGCGCACGTCGTCCGTCATGCTGTCTGCGTCATTGACGTTGTCCGCTTTCGGCGCGAACGGATTCTGCGCGTCATCGTCGCCATTTTGTGTTGCGAGCGGATTTGCGTTCGCCGCGTCGTCCGTCCCGTTCGTCTTGCCCCATCCGTAGGGCGAAGCGCCGAACAAATCGTAGTTCGATGTCCCTCGGATTCCGAAATCCATTTCTTGCACCTTCCCTCCATAGAAACGTTTGTTCTTGTTTTCTATTTTAGGGAATCGTGCACATTTTTGCAAGAGAAAAAGCACCGTTCGTCATACTTTTGACGAACGATGCTTCGAGGGGCTTATGAAATTTTTACGACAGGCTTTCCGCCGGCTTCGCTTCCTCGAGCTGGCCTGCGAGGTCGTGATCCGTCATGGCGCAGACGCAGGAGTCAGACCAGACGTTTTCCGCCGTCTCGATCATGTCGATGATCGTGTAGATCGGGAGGATCACGCCGAGGAGGCCGAGCGGCGCGCCGACGGAGCTCATGAGCGAGAGCGTCAAGAAGTAGCAGCCCATCGGCACGCCGGCGTTGCCAACGGCCGCGAGCACAGCGACGATGAGCCACGTGATCATCGTGCCAAGCGAAAGTTCAAAGCCTGCGTTCTGCATGACGAACAGCGACGTGACGAGGATGAACGCCGCGCAGCCGTTCATATTGATCGTCGTGCAAATCGGCAGGACGAAACGAGAGACGGACGTGTTGACCTTGAGGCGCGTCTCCGCCGACGCGAGCGTCACGGGCAGCGTGCCGGCCGAACTTTTCGTGAAGAGCGCGACGGCA
Organism: Selenomonas sp.; assembly: GCF_022771645.1. GTDB lineage: Bacteria > Bacillota > Negativicutes > Selenomonadales > Selenomonadaceae > Selenomonas_C. Next base: position 19,961 of record NZ_JALFCU010000100.1, on the reverse strand, counting down.
AGCGCCGGCGCCATTTTCTTGAAGACATGCACGGGATTGAGGCCGCGCGCAAGAAGGAACAGCGGCAGGACGAGGAAGAACTGGATGGCGTTGCCGCCGAGCACGACGGTCGTGTACTTGCCGAGCGCGCCGACGATGACGCCGGCCTCGATCTGCGCCGAGAGCTGCGCGGAGAACGCGAGGATACCGACCGGCAGCGCCCAGAGGAGCGCACGGATGAGCGTGAACAGCAGCTCCTGCCCGCCAAGCAAAACTTTCAGAAGCGCCGCGCGGTTCTCCGTCTTTGGCATGAATGCGAGCGCGAGGCCGACGGCCGCCGCGATGATCATGACGGAAAGCACGTTGCCCGCGAGGAACGGCTGCAAGAGGTTGTTCGGGATGACCGAGAGGAAATGATCGTAGTACGACAGCGAGCCGAGCTTCTGCATCGGCACGTCCGCCGCACCCGCGCCGACGACGTCGGCCGGCAGGTTGCCCGGCGCGATCCAGAGGTACAGCACGAGGCCGATGGCCGCAGCCGAGACCGTCGTGAGGAGCGTGTACGTCACGGCATGCGCGAAGATCTTGCCCGTGTTCTTCTCCGCGCCGAGACGTGCGAGTGTCGTGATGACGGCGAGCGCAATCGTCGGCACGGCGATGAACTGGAACAGCCGCGTGAAGACAGTCGCGATGAAGTTGAACAAATCATTGAGCGCCTGGATACCGAGCCATCCGAGGATGGCGCCGAGGAACAGCGCGCCGAACCAGAGGACGAGCTGGCGCTTCTGATGCGCCTGATGCTTCTTCAGGGCTTCCTGCGCCGCCGCCTCGACATGATTTTCTTGTGGCATGAAGATTCCTTCTTTCTGTACAGGTGTTTGCATATATGATTGCTATGTTTTGTATTATAGCGAGTACCTGTTATCTTGTCAACAGGAAAATGAAAATCGAATACAAGATTTTTTTGACGCAGAAAAAAGAAGCGGGAGACCTTGAAAGCAATCCAAAGTCTCCCGCTTCCGGAAGAAGGCTATGCGATTTTACTCATTCATCTTCCGATTTCTTCAGCGACTTGCCGAAGATGAGGTTGTCGAGGAGGTCGATGAGCTGGTTGATCTCCGGCTTCGAGATCTGGCCGGACGCGCCGAGCGATTCGCCCTTGCGGCGCATCTCTTCGCTGATGAGCGACGAGAACAGGACGAACGGCACTTCATGCAGGCGCTCGTCTTCGCGGACGAGTTTCAGCAGGCGATGGCCGTCCATCTTCGGCATCTCGACATCGGATACGATGACGCGGACATGGTCCTCGACCGGGCCGTCTTTCTTCGCGAGGCCCTGCAGATACTCCCACGCATCCTGGCCGTTGCCGAAATCGCGCACGAAGCGGTAGCCGCTCTCATGCAGCGTCGTGACGAGCAGGTCGCGGAGCATCGCGGAGTCTTCGGCGACAACGACATGGACGTCGGAACGTTTGTCCTTCGTGTCCTCCGTCGCTTCTTCGAATGTCGTGAGCTTTGCATTGATCTCCGGGTTGATCTCGGCGATGATCGTCTCGAAATCGAGGAGGAGCACGATGCGGTCTTTCATCTTCACGATGCCGACGACACGCGACTGGTCGCCGACCTCCGGCGCCGGCTCCATGTCCTTCCACGAAATGCGGTGGATGCGCGAGACGTTGCCGACAAGGAAGCCGATGTTGTAGTTGTTGATCTCCGTGACGATGATGTTCTTCGGTTCTTCGTCCGTCTGCACGTTGAGGCAGCGCGGCAGGTTCACGAGTGGAATCGCCTTGCCGCGCAAGGTGAACAGGCCGTCGACGTACGGATGCGCCTGCGGCATGGCCGTGACCGGCGTGCGCGTGATGACCTCGCGGACTTTCGCGACGTTGATGCCGTAATGGACTTTGCCGATGCTGAACTCGACGATTTCGAATTCGTTCGTGCCTGTCTCGAGAAGGATGCCCTTCTTATCTCCTGACGTTTCTGGTTGTTGCTGTGGTGCTGCTGCCATTCGATCGCCCCCATCAAAATTGTTCCGGTCTTTCGGATTTTTATGCGCTGATATGACCTTTTTCGTGCCGTTATTCTTTTATTTCGATGCGTGCGGCGAAATTCCTTCTTTTTCATCGTCATTGAAAGAAATATTCTCTGAAATTTTCTCCGCCGTTCCGGAAACAAGATACGTCCAGCCGTCGCGCTCTTCGATGCGGCCGTCTTTCAAGAGATGCCCGAGCGCGCGCTTGAACGCGCCCTTGCTGATGCCGAATTTGTCTTTGATGACTTCGGGCGACGTTTTGTCGCTGTACGGCATCTTGCCATGGCGCGCCTCGAGCAGCGCGAGGATGCGGTCGGCATCTGTCACAAGCGCTTTTTCCTTGATCTCCCGGAGCGACGCGTTCAGGCGACCGTCCGGGCGCACGAACGTCACGCGCGCCGTCACGCGCTCGCCGATGCGCGGGCGCTCTGCGCGCGGCGGCAGTTCCTTGTTGTCGAGGAACACAATGTAGCGCTCGTCGGAAAACAGGAACGCGCCCGCGTCCGTGTAGTTGTAGATCGCGCCTGCGACCATGTCGCCGACGTGCGCGCGGCCTTTTGCCGAGACGGAGGCGCGGCGCATCTCGTCCTCGACCTCCATCGTGCAGGCGAGGCGGCCGGACTTGTCCGTGTAGAGCTTCGCCCAGACGACTTCGCCGACCTGCGGCCGCCCGCGCATACCCGCGTATGGCAGAAAGATGCCGCGCTCCGCGCCAACATCGAGGAACGCGCCGTCTTTCGACACGTTGATGACTTCGAGCCGCGCGATCTGCCCTTCCTCCATGCGCGGCGTGCGCATGGAGGCCGTCAGACGGTGCTTCGGGTCGCGGTACAGGAAGACCTTCACGTGGTCGCCGACGTGCACGGGCGCGGTTTGCTGCGTCTTGTGGAGCAGGATGTCGTCGCTCGTGTTGCCCGTCTCAGCATCGAGGAACGCGCCCATCTCATTCTCGCGCACGACGGTCAGCGTCGCGACCGTGCTCGGACCGTATTTGCGCGGACGGCGTTCTGCGTTCTGCTCGCCGTCCGGGCGCGCCGTGCGGCCGCCGTTTTCACGCTTCATCGATTAGTCCTCGTACGGCGTGAGCGGCGCGTCCGACCACAGATGCTCGAGCGCGTAGTATTCGCGCGTTTCCTGGCGGAAAACGTGCGCGACGACGTCGCCGTAGTCCATGAGGATCCACTCGCCTTCGCGGTAGCCTTCCTTGTGCAGAAACGACACGCCCGCCTCGGCGAGTTTTTCCTCGATGTTGTCCGCGATGGCGCGCACCTGCGTCGCCGTGTTCGCCGAGCAGACGACGAACGCATCGCACGTCGGCGTCAGCTGCGTCATGTCCATCGTGACGATGTCACGGGCTTTCTTGTCCGAAGCCGCTGCGCAAATCGCCGTTGCCAGTTCTTTTGCTTCCAAAATGCATGCTCCTCTCATTCAAAAAAAATGTTATCTCAAAACATTATTCGCTTGTTCCGGTTTCTTGCGATGCGGCGTCCGGCGGCGGGAACAGCTTCGCGATGCCCTCGCCGATGCCCTGCGTGTCCGGCACCCAGATCGTGTCATCGCCCTCGGCCGGCGCGCCCGGCACCATCCAGGACTCCGGCGGATTGCTGTCCATGTGACGCAGCACATTCGCGAGATGCGCAGAGTCAAAGATTTCCGCGCTCGTATCAACGCGCGTCTGCAGGATCTCTGCGATGGCCGGGAGTTTCGGCAAGGCCCGGACCTGCATGACCTGTTCGTAGAGCGCGCGGACGAACTGCTGCTGCCGCTTCGCGCGGCCGACGTCGCCGAGATCCGTGCCGCGATAGCGCAGGTACTTCACGGCCTGCTCGCCTGTCAGATGCTGGTAGCCCTGCTCGAAATGGATGGAGAGATCCGCTTCGGGATCGTCGTAATCCATGTTGCTCTCGACGTAGAGGTCGACGCCGCCGAGCACGTCGACGAGCTCGGCGAATGTCTTCATATCGACCGTCACATACTGATGCACGGACACGTCCAAGAGCTGTTCCGCCGCCCGCACGACGGCTGGCGCTCCACCCGTCTCATAGAGCGCGGCGATGCGGTTTTCATCGCCCGTGCCCGGGACGCTGACCCATGTGTCGCGCGGGATGGTCAGGATGCGGAGCTTGCCCGTATCGTTCTCGACGGACAGCAGCAGGATCGTATCCGCGTGCTTCAGCGGCTCGCCGTTCTCGTCCGTCCCCTCGTCGCCCATCGACGCGCCGTCGTCGACGCCCATGACGAGCACGTTCGTGTAGCCGTCGAATTTCGGATTCAGCTCCGGCGCGCGCGCAGCCTGCTTCGCGAGATACGCATCATGGCGCACCTGGACCTCCGCATAGATGCCCGAGCCCCAGTGATAGAGCACCGTGCAGAGGAAACCCGCGATCGCGAGGAAGATCGTCGCAAAGAATAAAAAAATCAGGAAGCGCAAGAAGCGCATACGCCGCTTGTGCTTCAGCGCCTTGCGCTTGCGCTCGATGTTCGCCTTCGTTGCCGACGCAGAGCCGTAGCGGTCGCGCCGCTCCGTGTCATCGCCGCTCTCGAAGCGCCGGTAGCGTGCCGAAATATCCGAGGCACGCGAGCGATCGTCCTCTGGATAGCGCGGCCCGCCCGGCCGTCTTGATCTGCTCATACCGGCGATGTCACTCCCTTGAGCAGCAGCTCGTTGCGCGCCGCAATCGTGCTCGGATGCAGCATCGTGCCTTTCTGACAGACGAACTTGATGGACTCCGTGAGGCCGACGAGCAGCATCTCATCGAGGCTCGCTTCGCGCGAAAGTTTCCGCAACAGTTCGACTTCAGGGTACTCCCGATTCGGCTCGATCATGTCAGCGAACCAGACGATCTTGTCGAGCCGCGTCATCTGTGAGCCGCCGACCGTATGGCGGTAAATCGCCTGGCAGATGGCATCGTCATCGACATCGTAGCACTCGCGCACGCGCGCCGCGCCGAGATATGCATGCAGCAGCAGCGGCATCGCGCGCTCGACCGGGCCGTAGGCGATGTGCCGCCGTTCTGCCTCCGCGATCATCGCATCGTTCGGGAACTCCCGGGCACAGTCATGCAAGAGCCCGGCAAGCCGTGCTTGCTCCGCGTCGACGCCGAAGCGCCCCGCGAGGAACGCCGCCGTCTCGGCCACGCCGAGCGAATGACGGAAGCGCGACGGCTTCAAGCGCGATTCCAGGAGCGTCTTGCGCTCTTCATAGCTCATGCTCAAGGTACAGCCCCTCTTTCGAAATATAATCGGCCACGGCGTCCGGCACGATGTAGCGGATCGACGCGCCGCGCCGGATGCGTTCGCGGATGTCCGTCGAGGAAATCTCGAGCGCCGGCGTCATGAGGCGATGGATGTGCTCTTTCGCGAGCGCTCCGAAACTTTTCGCGAGCCGCGCCTCATCGAGCGGCACGCCCTCGCGTACGGAAACGATGAAATGGCAGCGTGCCAACAATTCCTCCGCGCGATGCCAGGTATCAAGCAAGTTGATGGCGTCCGAGCCCGTGATGAAATAAAAATCCGTGCTCGCGCCATACTTTTCTTGCAGTTCCGTGACGGTCAGCCAACTGTAGCTCGGCCCTTTGCGGTCGAGCTCTATGCGCGAGACGCGGAAAAACGGATTCGACGCCGTCGCAAGCTCTGTCATGACGTAGCGGTGCTCCGGTGGTACTGTCGCCACGCCGCCCTTGTGCGGCGGCTGCGCGGCCGGGATGAACAGCACCTCGTCCAGGCCGAACGCGTCGCGCACATCCTCGGCGAGCACGAGATGGCCCGTGTGGACGGGGTCGAACGTGCCGCCCATGAGGCCGACCTTGCGGCGGGAATCTGCCATCGCTCTTTCATCCTTTCACGCAGCGTCGAACAGCAACAATAGCACAAACACAACAAGAATCGTCCCGCCGATGCAAGCGGCCGCCCGCGCATCGTCGCGCACATCATGACGGCCATGCGCCGTCGCGTAGTATTGGCGAAACGTGCGCAGAATCGCGCGGATCAACGAATCTGTCCTTCGCCGTAAATGAGATACTTCGTGCTCGTCAGCGCCTCGAGCCCCATCGGGCCGCGCGCGTGGAGCTTCTGCGTGCTGATGCCGATTTCCGCGCCAAAGCCGAACTCGAAGCCGTCCGTGAAGCGCGTCGACGCGTTGACGTAGACGGCCGCCGCATCGACTTCACGCTGGAAACGATGCGCGTTCTCGAGGTTCTTCGTCACGATGGTCTCGCTATGGCCCGTATTATATTTATTGATATGCGCAATGGCCGCATCGAGGTCCGGCACGACTTTGATGGAAAGAATCAAATCGCCGTACTCCGTCGACCAATCTTCTTCCGTCGCCTCGTTCATCTCCGGGCAGATTTCACGCGCACGCGCATCGCCGCGCATCTCGACGTGCTTCTCGCCCATCGCCCACGAGAGCTTCGGCAGGAACTCCGGCGCGATGGCCTCGTGGACGAGCAGCGTCTCCATCGCGTTGCAGACGGACGGATGCGACGTCTTCGCGTTGACCGCAATCCGAATCGCCATATCGAAATCCGCCGTCTCGTCGACAAACGCATGGCAGACGCCCGTGCCCGTCTCGATGACCGGCACGCTGCTGTTCTCGACGATGTGACGGATGAGCCCCGCGCCGCCACGCGGGATGATGACATCGAGAAGCCCTCGCATATGCGTCATGGCGTCGACGGCCTCGCGCTGCGGGAAGTCGACGAATTGCAGGAATCCCTCGGGCACACCCGCCTTCACTGCCGCTTTCGACAGCAGTGAGGCGATGGCCGTGTTCGAGCGGATGGCGTCGCTGCCGCCGCGCAGGATGGTGGCATTGCCCGATTTCAGGCAGAGCGCCGTCGCGTCGGCCGTGACGTTCGGGCGCGCCTCGTAAATGATGCCGATGACGCCGATGGGCACGCGGATGCGGCGGATCTCAAGGCCGTTCGGGCGCACCGTCGAGTAGTCGCCCTGGCAGATCGGATCCGGCAGCGCCGCCGTCTGCCTGAGGCCTTCCGCCATCTGGCGGATGCGGCCTTCGTTCAGCATGAGGCGATCGAGGTACGAGCGTTTGAGGCCTTTGCCGCGCGCCTCTTCGAGGTCAGCCGCGTTCGCTTCGAGGATGAGCTCCGCGCGTTTTTCGAGCGCGTCCGCCATCGCGAGGAGCGCGGCATTCTTCACGCCCGTCGACAGCACGGCGAGCTTTCGGGACGCCGCTTTCGCCGCCTGCGCTTTCGCCATCATTTCCTGCTGGATATCCATCAAACCACTCCTATCCGACTGCATCACACCATCAAGACCATATTGTCGCGATGGATGACTTCTTCGTGGAAATTGTCTTCCTGTGTCAAAGACGCCGGGAAATCCTTCGTCTGGCGTCCCATGAGTTCCGCAATTTCCTCGTTACTATAATTCACGATGCCACGCGCGATTTCCTGCCCGTCCTTCGTCAAGACGCGCACCGTGCTGCCGCGGCCAAACGTGCCGTCGACAGCAACGATGCCGGCTGCCAAAAGGCTCGAACCGCACTGCCGCATGGCCTTCTCACAGCCGCGGTCGACGACGACATCGCCCTCGATGCGCTTGCCGAACGCGATCCAGCTCTTGCGCAGGCGCAGATGGCTCTCCTTCGCGGGAAAGATCGTGCCGATCGGCTCTCCTGCGAGCACGTCGCGGATCACATGGTCGCGCGCGCCCGGCGCGATGACCATCGGCACGCCGGCGTTCATCGCGACTTTCGCCGCCTCAATCTTCGTCATCATGCCGCCCGTGCCCATGGCAGAACCCGCGCCGCCCGCGAGGCGCTCGATGTCCGGCGTGATCTCCGGCACCTCGTCGATGATGCGCGCGTCGGGATGCGTCGCGGGGTTCGCCGTGTAGAGGCCGTCGATATCCGAGAGGATGATCAAAGCCTCCGCATCGACAAGCGTCGCGACGGTCGCCGAGAGCTGGTCGTTGTCGCCGATCTTGATTTCGTCGACCGTCACGGCATCGTTCTCGTTGACGACGGGGATTGCCCCCATGGCGATCATGGCGCGCAGTGCGTCGCGCGAATGGCTGTATTGGTTGTGTCGCACGGAGTTTTCGCGCGTCAAGAGCACCTGTGCCGCGAGCTTGCCGTACTCCGCGAAAATCTTTTCGTAGATGTGCATGAGCATGCCCTGCCCGATGGCCGCGATGGCCTGGCGCTCGGGGATGCCTGCCGGCTTTTCCGTGAGGCCGAGGCGCGAGAGTCCTGCCGCGATCGCGCCGGACGAGACGAGGATCATTTCCTTGCCCTGGTTCGCCGCATCGACGAGGCCGCGCACGAGGCGCTCGATATTGTAGAGGTTCATGCGCCCCGGACCGTACGCGAGCGTCGACGTACCGACCTTGACGACGATGCGCTTCGCGTCGCGCAGACGACGGCGCGCTTCCGTGATGTTTTCCTTGCGCTCCGTCATGGCAGCTCAATCTTCGGCTTGTCGAAGTTGCGACGGAACAAAAGCCCTGTGTTTCCTTTGATCTGCACGAGGTTCGCGTCGCAGCGCTCGGCGAGCATCGTGATGACGGTGTCCGTGTCTTCGAGGCAATTGTTCAGCACGCGCACCTTGATGAGCTCGCGCTTCCGGATGACGTCGCGCGCCGACTGCACGACGGCCGGCGTCACGGCGTCCTTGCCGATCATGACGACGGGTTCGAGCTTCATGCCCTCCGAGCGGAGGAAGCTCTTCTGCTTGCCCGTCAGGGAATTTTTTAACATATGTGTTCCTTTCGATAGAATCGTGAATCGCACCATGCGCTACCCTCTCCGCCTCGCATTCGCTCGGCACCTCCCCCTAAGGGGGAGGCAGGGTCACTCGCGGTATTCGAATTCCATCTCGCCGATGTGGACGGTCTGGCCTTCCTTTATCCCGCGTTCTTTCAATTTTTCGTCAATGCCCTTGATGCGCCAGATGTACTGGAAACGGCGCACGGCTTCGTCGTTGTTGAAATTCGTCATGGCGACAAGCTTCTCGAGCGCTTTGCCCGAGACGACGAAATCGCCGGCATCGTCGCGCGTGATGGTGACTTTCTCCGCCTCGCGCGCTGCGTCCTCATCATAGACGACCGCGTCTTCCGTCGCCTCCGGCTCTTCGACGTAGTTATCGAGCCATTCGCCGACGTAGGCGATGAGCTCCTTGAGCCCCTTGTGCGTCGCGGCGGAAATCGCGAAGAATTTCATGCCTTCTTTTTCGGCGAGCGCCTTCAGCGCCGGCAGATGTTCCTCCGCCTCCGGCAGGTCGATCTTGTTCGCGACGAGGATCTGCGTGCGCTTCGCGATTTTTTCGCTGTACTTCTGCAGTTCCGCGTTGATTTTATAGTAGTCATCGACCGGGTCACGTCCCTCGATGCCGGACGCATCGACGATATGCAGGATGAGCTTCGTGCGCTCGACGTGGCGCAAAAAGTCATGCCCGAGGCCGACGCCATCCGCCGCGCCCTCGATGAGGCCAGGGATGTCGGCCATGACGAAGCTCTTCTCATAGTCCGTCTTGACAACGCCGAGCACCGGCGTGATTGTCGTGAAATGATAGTCCGCAATCTCGGGACGCGCGGCCGATACCGCCGCGACAAGGCTCGACTTGCCGACGCTCGGATAGCCGACGAGGCCGACGTCTGCCAAGAGCTTGAGCTCGAGGATCAGATTCTTCGACTCGCCCGGCTCGCCGAACTCCGCAAACGTCGGCGCACGGTTCGCAGCATTCGCGAACTTCGCATTGCCGCGGCCGCCGCGGCCGCCTTTCGCGACGACGGCTTCCTGCCCGATTTCCGTGAGGTCGGCGATGAGCTCGCCCGTTGCCTCGTCGCGCACCGTCGTCCCGGGCGGGACTTTCACGATGCACGGCTCCGCGTTCGCGCCGTACATGTTCTTGATGTCGCCGTTCTCGCCGTTCGCAGCCTTGAACTTCCGATGATAGCGAAAATCGAGCAGCGTGTTCATGTTCGGGTCGACGCGGAAAATCACGTCGCCGCCGCGCCCGCCATCGCCGCCGGCCGGCCCGCCTTTCGGCACGAACTTCTCGCGGCGGAACGCAGATTTCCCGTGCCCGCCGTCGCCGGCCTTGACGATGACCTTTGTTTTATCAATGAATTGCATAATGCTTTCCTTATATACAAAAAATACCCGCGCCACCAAACTGGCAGCGCAGGTATCCCTATTCCGGCTGTTACATAGCCTCTTCCGCCGTGTAGACGCTGACCTGGCGGTTGTATTTGCCTTTGCGCTCGAAAGCGACCTTGCCGGCCACCTTCGCGAACAGCGTATCGTCCTTGCCGATGCCGACGTTGTGGCCCGGATGGAAATGCGTGCCGCGCTGGCGCACGAGGATGCTGCCCGCCGTGACGACCGTGCCGGCATGCTCCTTGACGCCGAGGCGCTTCGACTCGCTGTCGCGGCCGTTGCGCGTCGAGCTGACGCCCTTCTTATGCGCGAAGCGCTGAAGATCGAACATGAACATGTGTTTTCACCTCACTCACGATTTGATGATACGTAGAGCTCTCGGATACGCTTCGGCGATGGCCGTAAGCCCGAGAAGCATAGTTTCGAGGATGGCTTCCGTCCGTTCGTCCGGACGTCCCTCGAGCACCATGTGGAGCTTTCCGCTCGAGTCTGTGGAGATGACATTTCGATGCAGGTACTCCGTGATGCCCAGGTATGCAGAATCCGTGAGAGACGAGACTCCCGCGCAGACGATATCCTCGCCGCGTGGCGCCGTGCCGCTGTGGCCTTCGGCGCTGAAACCGGTGATCTTCCCGTCCTCTTGTGTCAAAATCGTAACCGTAATCATAGAAGATTACGCTTCGATTTTCTCGATGACGACTTTCGTGAACGGCTGACGATGACCCTGGCGGCGACGATAGTTCGACTTCGCCTTGTACTTGAAGATGCGGATCTTCTTGCCTTTGCCCTGAGCCTCGACTTTGCCCGTGACCTTCGCGCCCTCGACGACCGGTTTGCCGACTTTGACATCAGCATCGTTCACGACCGTCAGGACTTCGTCAAACGTCACAGCTTCGCCTTCTGCGGCAGCGAGCTTCTCGACCGTGATGACATCACCTTCGGAAACCTTGTACTGCTTGCCGCCCGTTTTGATGATTGCGTACATGAAAACACCTCCCTGATGATTACTCGCCGACTACGGCAGCTTTCGCATTTTCAAAGCCTCGTCGTGCGGTTGGGGAACGGGCACACGTGCCCGATCAAAGCGCACTTTTCGCGCTTACATTTGAGAATGATACCATAGCAAAACAAGCGTGTCAAGAACATTTTCTTGGCACGCTTGCAGCTTTTCAGCGAAAGAAAAATCAGGAACGCATCACGAGGTTGATGATGAACGCGATCGACACAAGCCACATAATCCAGCTGACTTCCTTATATTTGCCAACCGCCGTCTTCATGAACGCAAAGCTCACGAAACCGAACGCGAAGCCGTTCGCGATCGAGCCCGTCAGCGGCATCATGATGATCGTCAGGAACGCCGGCAGGCCATCGGAGAAATCCTGGAAATTGATCTTGCCGACGTCCGCCATCATGAGCGCGCCGACGAGGATGAGCGGTGGTGCCGTCGCAAAGCCCGGCACGAGGCCGACGAGCGGAGCGAAGAGCAGCGCGATGAGGAAGCAGATGGACACCGTGACGGCCGTGAGGCCCGTCTTGCCACCTGCTGCGATGCCGGCCGCACTCTCGATGTAGCTCGTGACCGTCGACGTGCCAAAGATCGACGAAAAAATCGTGCCGACAGCATCCGTCGTCAGCGCGCGATCGAGGTTTTCGATCTCGCCGTTCGGCTTCACGAGCTTCGCCTTCGACGTGAGGCCGATGAGCGTGCCCATGTTATCGAAAAGTTCAACGACGGTGAACGTGAAGATGATCGAGACGATGCCGTAGTTCCATGCGCCCATGATGTCGAGCTGGCCGAACGTCTCGCCCATGTGCGGCAGGCTCGTGCTGATGATGTCGCCAATGCCGTGCGGCACGGGCGAATAGCCGAGCACCATCGACAGCAGCGTCGTCACGACGATGCCGATGAGGATGCTGCCCTGGATATTGCGCGCCATGAGCGCGCCTGTCAGCACGAGGCCGAACAGTGAGAGCATCGTCGTCGGGTTCGTCACATGGCCGAGGCCGATGAACGTCGCCTTGTCCGGGATGATGAGCCCCGTGCCCTTGAGGCCGATGAAGGCGATGAACTGGCCGATGCCGACGCCGATCGCCACGCGCAGATTCTGCGGCACGGCGTTGATGATCGCCTGGCGGATATGGCTGACCGTGAGGATCAGGAACAGCACGCCCGAGAAGAACACCGCGCCGAGCGCGACCGTCCAATGCAGGCCGAGCGTCCCACAGACGTAATACGCGAAGAACGCATTGAGACCCATGCCAGGCGCAAGCGCGACCGGGTAATTGGCGACAACGCCCATGACCATCGTCGAGAGCGCAGCGATCCAGATCGTCGACGCGATGGCCGCTTCCTTCGGGATGCCGGCCTCCGCGAGGATATTCGGATTGACAAAAATGATGTAGGCGAGCGCGATGAACGTCGTCAGGCCCGCGAGGATCTCCGTCCGGACGGACGTGCCCTTCTCGCGGATCTTGAAGTAACGCTCGATCGCGCTGGCCTGCGTGTTTTCCTGCATGAAGATAAAACCTCCTTCAATGATTCCTCTGGAAAACGAATGGAAAAATTACGCTCCGAATATAGCAGAAAAAAGGACATGTGTCAATTTTTCAGCCATGAAAAAAGGGCACAAAAAAATCCTGACTCCTATGAGTCAGGACCTCATTGTCAAGTGGCGGAGTGGAGAGGATTCGAACCTCCGCACCGGTTACCCAGCCTAACGATTTAGCAAACCGTCCTCTTCAGCCTCTTGAGTACCACTCCAGTAAATTTCTCAAGAAAAACAGTCAACGACCATTCTGTCCGGCGACAAGTAATATAATAACAGAGAACATCAAACGTGTCAACTCTTTTTTGTGTTCTGTCAAATACGTTCTGTGTTTCATTTCCTTCGCACTTTTGCAAAAAGCACCTGCAAAAGTTCCTCTTTCGCAGGTGCCTGAAAATTTTTTATTTAGGGAAGCGCTGATTTAAGATGGTCGGGCGGAATAAATCAGTGCTCCCTTAGATCTGGTACACGCGGATCATGTTCGTGTTGTTGCCGACGCTCGTCTTGCTCTGGAGCTTGATGCCGGAGGTGATGATCGTCGTGTCGCCGCGCTTCAGGTAGCCGCCCTTGACGGCCGCCGACGCGCAGTTCGCCATCATCTCGTCGACGTCATGCCACTGCGTGCCGAGCACCGGGTAGACGCCCCAACGCAGGTTGAGCTGGCGGACGACTTTCGGGTCCGGCGTGTAGGCGATGATCGCCGCTTTCGGACGGTAGCGCGAGACGACTTTCGTCGTATAGCCGCTGACGGTCGGCGTGATGATGGCCGGCACGTCGAGCTCCCATGCCATCTGCACCGTCGCGTGAGCAACGGCACGCGTGCGGGACTGCATGTGCTCGATGCCGCGCTCGACGAAGAGCTCCTTGTACTCGAGCGAGCTCTCGATGCGGTGCGCGATGCGGTTCATCGTCGAGACGGCCTCGACCGGATAGTCGCCGGATGCCGTCTCGCCCGACAGCATGATGGCGTCCGTGCCGTCGAGGATGGCGTTGCCGACATCGGAGACCTCGGCGCGCGTCGGGCGCGGGTTCGTCGTCATGGACTCGAGCATCTGCGTCGCGACGATGACCGGCTTGCCGGCCATGTTGCACTTGTGGATGATGTCTTTCTGGATGAGCGGCACGTCCTCGGCCGGCACTTCGACGCCGAGGTCGCCGCGCGCAACCATGATGCCGTCGGAGACGGCGAGGATTTCGTCAAAATTCTTGACGCCTTCGAGGTTCTCGATTTTCGGCAGGATCTCCATGTGGCCGTTATGCTCTTCGATGAGCTTGCGGATGGCGAGCACGTCCTCCGGGCGCTGGATGAACGACGCCGCGACGAAATCCATGTCCTGCTCGCAGCCGAAGATGATGTCTTTTTCGTCCTGCTCGGAAATCGGCGGCAGGCCGAGGCTGACGCCCGGCGCAGCGACGCGTTTCTTCGTCGACATCTTGCCGTCATTCTGGATCGTCGTGAGGATGTCCTTGCCTTTGATCTCCTCGACCTTCAGCGCAACGAGGCCGTCGGAGAGGAGCAACGTGTCGCCAGGCTTCACTTCCGTGTAAAGACCTTTGTGGTTGACGGAGACGTGCGTCTCATCGCCGGGCGCATCGTCATACGTCAGCGTGAACGGCTTTCCCTTCTCCAGCATGACGCTGCCATCCTTGAACTCGCCGAGGCGCATCTCCGGGCCTTTCGTGTCGAGCACGAGCGAAATGACCTTGCCGGCTTTCTTCGCCGCTTCGCGGACGGCCATGATGCGGCGCAGGTGCTCCTCATGGTCGCCATGCGAGAAGTTGAAGCGCGCGAGGTTCATGCCGTTCTCGATGAGGGCATCGAGGACGCCCGGGCGCTCCGTCGCCGGCCCCTGGGTGCAGATGATCTTCGTCTTTTTCAGCATGTGTGTGTACCTCCAAAATGTGATCGTAAAACGAACTTCGTTGCTCTTATCGTAACACTCTTTTTGCTGACAAGTAAAGAGGGATTTTGAGTGATTGTGAAAAAATTTTTACGCGCCGAGCACGGCGGCAATGGCTGCGCCCGTGCTCGAGGCGTCTTTCTCGAGCGGAAACGTCAGTCCGTCGGCCTCCTCCGGGCTGAGGAGCGTCGCGAGTGTTTCGCGCATCGCCTCCTTGACGACCGGCATATGCTCGAAGACGGAGCCATCGATGGCGAGCGGCTGCGGTGCGATGCGCGCCTCCCCATCCGCGTCCGCGCGGTGGCGCAGCACGGCGGCGAGCGACATCGCGGCGAGGCGCGCGGAGCGGCGGATGAGCGCACGCGCGACAATCTGTTCCGCTTCCGTGCCCTGCGTCGCAAAGCGCGAGACGTCCTCACCCGTGAACGCAGGCAACTCCGCGAGCCCGTCTCCGTCCTGCACGATGCGGCTCATGAGCTCGCCGAGGTAGCGGCCGGAAATCTGCTTTTCGAGCCGTTGCGCGCCCGGCTTCGCGCTCGCCGCGTCGAGCACCTTGTCATAGTCGTTCTGCGGGAAATGGCCGTAGCTGCCGGACTCGATGTTGTAGACCATCGGCGGCTGCTTGCCGCCGAATGTTTCGAGGTAGCAGCTGTTGAAGCCTGTCGCGTAGATCGTGCCGATGGCCGTGCCCGGCGCGCGGAACGCCGCCGCGAGCAGCACGGCGACCGTGTCGTTCAATATGGCGGTCGGGCGGACGTTCACGCGCTTGCGCCGGAGCGCATCGGCGAGCAGCGCGTTCACCAGCTCGCCCTCGACGCCCGGCACGGCGATCTCCTTCGACCAAACGATGAGGCGCGCATCATGCAAATTTTCCTGATGCGTGCCGTACGAAAACGTATGACCGAGCGGCAGCGCTTGCGCCGTGTCATTTCCCGCGAGCGCTTCGGCGACGAGCGACGCCAGGAAATCGAACAACGCCTCGCGCGTCGTCGTGCGCGTCGTGACATCGTACGCGCCCGCTTTCCGGAGCGGCCGTGCAACTTGCCGCACGACGCGCAGTCCGTCCGCCGCGAGCTCGACGAGCGACGCGCGCGCATTCGTCCCGCCGAAATCGAGCGCGACGGCACGGCCGCGCTCGCGCCCCGTTGGCAGCGCGACGTAGCACGGCTCCATGTAGAGCGTCGAGGCCGTCGGATTTTTGAGCCCGCGCTCCATTTCTTTCATGAAGTCCGTCATGCCTTCGCGCAGCTGCGCATCCGGCACGTCGAAGAGCTTCGCGACGCGATCTGCAAATATTTTCTCCATAAAATGATGTTCCTCTCTTAACTTTTTCTTTGCTTGCTACGATATAATACGAGGAGAAGAAGCAGTTTTCCTGCTGCTCTCCTCCGCAGGTGATTCATAAATTTTCCACGGAAGGAGGTGTTTCATCATGGCAACGATCTCTTCGATGGCCAACAACACGTACATGATGTACAAGATGGCGCAGAACCAGGGGCTGAATGTCGCGAGCGGCACGTCCACGAGCACGGCGGGTTCCTCGTCGGCGCTCTCGTCGCTCGTCTCCGGCAGCACGAGCTCGTCGAGCTCTGCTTCATCGCTCTACAGTTCCTCGTCGTCTGCGAATGACATGGCGACGCTCTCGAGCATCCAAACGGGCTACTCCGGTCTCGTCTCGTCGTATGAGTCGACAAAGTCGACGTTCAACACGGAGATGAAGGGCACGCTCGCCGATCTCTCGAGCTCGGCGAAGACCGTCGCGAACATGAACTTCGGGTTCTCTGCAGACGACATCACGACCGCGAGCGACGGCACGAAGACTTACTCCGACGGCTTGAAGTCCGCGATTTCGAGCATCAAGAGCCTCGTCTCCGATTACAACGACGCGCTTGATTTCTTCTCGGACAACAAGGAAGTATCGAGCCGCGCCTCGGCGCTTGCGACGGCATTCGCCGACACGACGTACCGCGCAGAGCAGTACAGCCAGATCGGCATCAATGTCGACAGCAAGACCGGCGCGCTCTCCGTTGATGAGGACAAGCTTGCGACGGCGCTGACGACGGAAAGCAGCCGCGTCGAAAATTCGCTCGGCACGAACGGCCTCGCCGGCAAGGCGGAAGATCACGTCGCGCAGGCGAACTTCCAAAGCGACAAGATTTTCCCGTCGGCGACGCAGATGTTCGGCGACGAGACGAAAGCCGCCTCGCTCTACACAGGCTCGACGCTCCTCGCAATTTCGAGCTATGCGACAACGGGCAATCTGCTGAATATGTTGTTCTGAGCATCCAAACAAAAAAGACGCGACCTCCGCAAGTGCCCCACTCGCACCTGCGGAAGTCACGTCTTTCTTTTTGTTTACGTGTACAGGGGACCCCCACCACCGCTTCGCGGTCCCCCTCCCCCAAAGGGGGAGGCTATCGGGGGTTATGCTCCGATGTCCACCAAAGCGCCTTTGAGGTTCGTGCTGCCGAGGCTGGCCGACTGCTTGTAAGCGCTCGCGACCGAGTTGAACTTCGCGCTGACGTTCGCATTCGTCTGCTGGAAGCGGCTCTTGCCGAGGTTCGTCTCGTTGCCGAAGTTCGACACCTCGTAGTAGCTCTTCGCCTTGCGCATGGCCTGCGACGTCTTGCTCTCGCCAAGGTCGTTGACCTTCTCGTTGCCCTGCTGGAACTTGCTCGTGCCGAGCTTCGTCTCCGTGCCGAAGTTCGAGACCTCGTAATAGCTCTTCGCCTTGTCCATGACCATCGAGGTCTTGGACTCGCCGATGTCGATCGTGCGCTGATTGCTCTGCTGGAACACGCTCGATCCGAGCTTCGTCTCCGTACCGAAATTCGACACGCGCGAATAATCCCCGGCCTTCTTCGAAATCGCAGATGCCGTCTGCACGCCTTCCGAATCGACTTTTCGATTCAGCTGTTGGAAGGACCATACGGTCGTCCCGCCGCCGATTCCTGAGATTCCCATGATGCTATCCCTCGCTTCCTAGGTGTCAAAAACAAGTGCTTCCTGTTCCTGACGCCCCCATGTTCTATCCTTGGAAAGAGTCAGGTGATTCCTATCTTTATTATAAAATTTTAGGACGACCGTTGCAATAGGTCGTCCTAAAAAATTTTATCGGGCTCTTCAGTTTTCCGCGAGCTTTTTCACATCGCGCGCCTGCTGGATTTTCGCGGCGATGCCATCGAGGCTCGTGCCCATCTGCGACTCGACCGCCGCGAGCACGGCGCCCTCGACGACAGGCGCGTCGAGCATGCGCACGTCGCTTTCATCGAGCGCCTCGAGCACCATCTCCGTCGTCATGACGGCGCTGCCCATATCCATGAGCACGGCGACGCCGTCGCCCGTGTCGACGGACTCGATAGCCGCGAGGATGCGGTCAAAGCTCGTGCCCAGGCCGCCGTCTTCGAGGCCGCCCGCCGCCGCGACGGGCGCATCAGCCGCCATCATCTTCGCGAGCTCCACGACGCCTTCCGCAAGTTTTTGGCTGTGCGATACGATGACGATGCCTACCATGAAGCGCACTCCCTCCTGCAAACATGTATAGACGTGTACGGTCTGGACATCACAATGCTTTCTCGAGCTCTTCGAGGATCATGAGCGACGACGTCGCGCCAGGATCCTGATGCCCGATGGAGCGCTCGCCGAGATAGCTCGCGCGGCCTTTCGTCGCGAGAATCGTCTTCGTGTACTCGACGCCCTTGCGCGCGGCCTCGACGGCCTCGCCGAGGGCCGCTTTCACATCCTTGCCCGCCGCGAGCGCGTCTTTGTATGCCTTGCTCGCCGGTATCTGCGCGTCGAGCATCGTCTTTTCGCCCTCGTGCGCCTTGCCGCGCATCTGCACGCCGCCGATCGCCGCGTCGAACGCCGCCGCGAGGTCGTCCGGAGTGAGCTCCGTCTTGCCCTTCATCGCCGCGCCGGCCTTCATATACGCCGTGCCGTACAATGGACCCGACGCGCCGCCGACGCTCGAGACGAGCGCCATGCCGACGCCCTTGAGGATCGCGCCGATGTCCTTGTCCGCGAGCTCGGGCAGTTTCTTCTCGACAGCCGCAAAGCCGCGCGCGAGGTTGATGCCGTGGTCGCCGTCGCCGATCTCGTTGTCGAGCTCCGTGAGGAACGCCTTCTCGGCCTCGATGCGCTTCGCCGTCGCCTGCAAGATGTCCATGAGTTTTTTGCTGTCAATCGTCAATGGGATTCCTTCTTTCTTATCAGCGATGCAACGCCGCCGTGTCCGCCGGGGCGTCATAGAGGCGCTTCAGCTCGTCGTCGAGGCGCAGGAGCGTCAGCGAGAAGCCCGCCATTTCAATGGACGTCATGTAGTTGCCGACCATCGTGTCATAGACCTTGACGCCTTTTTCTTTCAGATAATCTTGCACGAAATTGTTGACGATGTAGAGCTCCATGAGCGGCGTCGCGCCCATGCCGTTCACGACGACGACGACCTCGTGGCCTTTGTAATCGATGTCCGCGAGGATCTTGTCGAGCAGCTGTTTCGCGATCTCGTTTGCGGGCAGCAGCTTCTCACGATGCGTGCCTGGCTCGCCGTGGATGCCGATGCCGATCTCCATCTCGTCCTCTTTGAGCTCAAAGCCCGGCTTGCCGGCGGCTGGCACCGTGCACGGCTGAATGGCCATGCCCATGGAGCGGACGTTCGCGATGACTTTTTCCGCCGTGGACTTGACCTCCTCGAGCGTCGCGCCTTCCTCTGCGCGTGCGCCCGTGAGCTTGTGCACGAGGATCGTCCCCGCGACGCCGCGGCGGCCCGTCGTGAACGAGCTGTTCTCGACGGCAACATCATCGTTGACGACGACGTAATCGGCTTTGATGTCCTCATCTTTCGCCATATCGACGGCCATCTCGAAGTTCATGACGTCGCCCGTGTAGTTCTTCACGATGCAGAGCACGCCCGCGTCCGTCGCGACGGCCTTGATGCCCTCGTAGACCATGTCCGGCGTCGGCGACGTGAAGACCGGCCCTGCGACCGCTGCATCGAGCATGCCCTTGCCGACGAATCCGCCATGCGCGGGCTCATGCCCCGAGCCGCCGCCCGACACGAGCGCAACTTTCTTCTGCTTGCGCTCCTTGCGCACGACAATATTGCCCGCCTCGAGCTTCTCGAGCTTCAGCGGGCGGGATTTCACGAGACCCTGGATCATTTCCTGTTCGACGTTTTCGACTTCGTTGATGATTTTCTTCATGATGAAAAACGACCTCCTGCAATTTGTTTTGGAAATGAAAGGTTCGTTGTAAAATGAAGTTGAACAGTTAATCAAAAACAAAAACCCATAGCGACTTCCTATGTTAAAATGGTTCTGCAAAACAATCATCAACAAAGGAGTATCGCTATGGATCAGAACTATTTTAACACAGATGAGGCTG
>NZ_JALFCU010000057.1 GCF_022771645.1 Selenomonas sp. | reverse complement strand
GGTTCCACCTGTTCCCATACCGAACACAGTAGTTAAGCATCCAGAGGCCGAAAGTACTTGCCTGGTGACGGGCTGGGAGGATAGGAAGTTGCCGGTTTCCTCATGATAAGGGGCTCGCAGTTGCGAGTCCTTTTTTGTTTTGCTATAATAGTCGTGTTATTATCGACGGTCTTGTGACCTTTTTCGAGGTCTAGGCATAGAAAGCAGGTGGCAGCGATGCCGATGAAGATTGACGGGATGACGGCGCAGGGGCCGTCCGTCAAGATCACGCATGATTTCGATGAGCGTACGGAAGGCGCAGAAGCGGATTTCAGCTCGGCGCTCATGGATGAGGAAACGTCGACGAGCACGCATACGCTCGAGAAGATGCTCAAGCAGATCGACGAGCAGGGTGCGAAGCTGTCGCGCACGCCGACGTACGATGAGCTCAAGGCATACCGCACGCTCATCAAGAATTTTGTCGGCGAGGCCGTCAATCATATGTACGAGCTGCATACGCAGGCTGGATGGGACCGCATGGGGCGGCAGAAGGTCTATACGACGGTGCGCAAGGTGGACAAGAAGCTGGAGGAGATGGCGGAGAAGATCCGCCTCGGGCAGGCCGACCAGCTCGACATCATCGCGAGCCACGATGCAATCCGCGGCATGCTCGTCGACCTTTATATGTGATGGAGATCGCATGGGAAAACATTCTCGGGCATGAGCAACAGATCACGCGACTCCGGAAGCTGCGGGCGGAAGGGCGCTTGCCGCATGCGATGCTGTTTCACGGGCCGGACGGCGTCGGGAAATTGCGCGTGGCGCGTGCCATGGCAGCGGAGCTCTTGTGCGAGGGCGCGGATGCGCGGCCGTGCGGAACGTGCCGGCAGTGCCGCGCGCTCTTGCAGGATTCGCATCCGGATTATTATGAAATCCATCCCGAGGGCAAAGCGGTCAAGACCATCAAGATCGACGTCATCCGCGCGATGCAGGCGAATGTGGAGCGTGCGCCGCTCCTCGCGGCGCAGCGCGTTGTCGTCATCGATGATGCGGAAATGATGAACGAAGCGGCGGAAAACAGCTTGCTCAAGACCCTGGAAGAGCCGAAAGGCGCCGTGCATTTCATCCTCGTGACGCGCGCGCGGTCGTCGATGCTCGACACGATCCGCTCGCGTTGCATGAATGTGGGCTTCGGCAGCCTTCCGGAGGCGGAGCTTGCGCACGCGCTGGCGCTGCGCGGCATTCCCGAGGCGATGGCGGCGGAGCTCTCGGCGCTGTCGGACGGCAGTTTCGGCCGGGCGCTCCGGCTCTACGATGACGGCGGCCTCACGATGCGCGATGATGCGGCGGCATTCCTCGCGCATCTCGGCACGTTCCGTCCGCAGGATGTGTTCGAGAAGAGTGCGGCGATGGAAAAGCTGCCGCGCGAAAAGCTCAGCGAGTGGTTTTTGTATCTCGGCATGCTGCTGCGCGATCTGCTCGTGCTGACGGAGGATGGCGCGAGCCTGCTCTTGTATCACAAGGATTTGCGTGACCGGCTGGCGGCGCTGTTGCCGTCGTTTCCGCTCGCGCGCATCGAGGCGCTCTTGGTGCTCGTGCGCGCGATGAACCGCCGTCTGTTGGTGAATGTGAACCAGCGCCTCCTGCTCGAGGGCTTTTTCTTCCGGGCGATGGAGGCTTGAATGGATAGATTTGGAGTAATTTTATGCAGACCATGATTGGCGTCCGCTTCAAGAAAGCGGGCAAAGTATATGATTTCGGCCAGGGGCGGCTGGAGATTGAAAAAGGCGATCACGTCATCGTCGAGACCGCGCGCGGCATGGAGTGCGGCGAAGTCGTCGTCGGCCCGCGCGAGGTCGACGACAAGGACGTGGTGTTCCCCGTCCGCATCGTGCAGCGCATTGCGTCGGATGACGACTTGCAGCGCGTCGCGGACAACAAGGAGCGTGAAAAGGAAGCATTCGACGTCGGCGTGCAAAAGATTGCGGCGCATCATCTGCCGATGAAGCTCGTCGATGTCGAGTATACGTTCGACCGCAACAAGATTGTGTTTTATTTCACGGCGGACGGGCGCATCGACTTCCGCGAGCTCGTGAAAGACCTCGCGTCCGTGTTCCGCACGCGCATCGAGCTGCGGCAGATCGGCGTGCGCGATGAGGCGAAGCTCATGGGCGGCATGGGCTGCTGCGGTCGGCCGCTGTGCTGCGCGACGTTCCTCGGCGAGTTCGTGCCCGTGTCCATCCGCATGGCGAAGGAGCAGAACCTTTCGCTGAACCCGACGAAGATTTCGGGCATCTGCGGCCGCCTCATGTGCTGCCTGAAGTACGAGAACGACGGCTATTGCAACGGCGTGTGCTGCGGGCAGAAACGCGCGGTCGCGCACGAGCCGGAACAGGGCAGCATCGTCGCGACGATGGGCGGCGACGGCAAGGTCATTTCTGTGAACCAGCAGCGCCATACGGCGACGATTCTCCTGAACAACGGACGCACCGTTGTGAGCAGTTGGGACGATATCGTCGAGCGCGATCCCGAGGAACTGGCGGCGGAAAATGCCGAGGGCACGGAGGAAGCTGTGCTCGAGCAGGCGCAGGGCGGGGCGGAAGACGTCGCCGCGTCGATGCAGAGCCGCCGCCCGCGCCGTCCGCAGCAGAACCGCCGCCCGCCGCGCCGGCCGCGCGACAAGGGCGAGCGCCGCGAATGGCGCGAGAACCGGAGCGCGAGCGGCGAGCGGCCGCAGGACGGCAAGCCGCGCCGCCCGCGCCGCCCACGCAATAACAATCGGCCACGCGACCGCCGTCCGCGTGATGGACAAAACGACGGGAATCGCGGCAACCATGGAGACAAAAACGAATGAGACAGCCCGGCCTGAAGGAACATGAACGGCTGGACGATTTGATGAAGAGCGGGCGGCACATCATCCAGAACACGCAGGAATTCTGCTTTTCGCTGGATGCTGTGCTGCTCGCTCATTTTCCGCGCGTCCATAAAAACGATCGCGTGCTCGAGCTCGGCACAGGGACAGGCGTGATCCCGCTGCTCATCGCGGACGAAGCCGCGCGCATCGATGCCGTCGAGCTTTCGCACGTCATGGCTGACGTCGCAGCGCGCAATGTCATCATGAACGAGCTTGAAGACAAGATTTTCGTGCGCGAAGGCGATTATCGCGCCATCGAGCAGCTGTACCCGCGCGAGTCGTTCGACCTCGTGCTCGCGAATCCGCCGTACCGGCCGGTCACGCAGGGCATGGCGAACAAGATTGCCGGCGTCGCGCGGGCGCGGCACGAGTTCACGGCGACGCTTGCGGACGTCGTGCGCGCGGCGCAGGTCATGCTGCGCTTCGGCGGCCATTTCGCCATGGTGCACCTGCCGGAACGGCTCGGCGAGATCATCGTGGCGCTCCACGAGCATCAGATGGAAGGAAAGCGATTGCGCATGGTGCAGCCGAAAGCCGCGAAAGCGCCGAACATGATGCTCATCGAGGCCGTCAAGGGCGCGAACCCCGGCGGCCTCCAAGTGCTGCCGCCGCTCATCGTGCACGAGGCGGACGGCGTCTATACGCGGGAAATTTTTGATATCTATGGAATGGAGAATGCTTTATGAGTACGCTCTATCTTTGCGCGACGCCCATCGGCAACCTCGAGGACATGACGTACCGCGCTGTGCGCGTGCTCAGCGAGGTGGAGCTCATCGCGGCCGAGGACACGCGCCACACGCGGCAGCTCCTCACGCATTTCGACATCCACACGCGCCTCACGAGTTATCACGAGCACAACAAGCTGACGAAAGGCCCCGAGCTCATCGTGTGGATGCAGGAGGGGCATGACCTCGCCTGCGTCAGCGACGCGGGCCTGCCGGGCATCTGCGACCCCGGCGCGCATCTCGCGGAGCTCGCGATCGCGGCGGGGCTCACGGTCACGCCGCTCCCCGGCGCGAACGCGGGGCTCTCGGCGCTCATCTGCTCCGGCCTCGACACGACGCGCTTCACATTCGTCGGATTCCTGCCGAAGACGTCGAAGAAAGCGCAGGAAACGCTCGCGGAGGTCAAAAGTCGCGCGGACACGCTGATTTTTTACGAAGCGCCGCATCATCTGAAAAAAACGCTCGCGGCAATGGCGGACGCGCTCGGCGGCACGCGCCGCGTCGCGCTCGGACGCGAGCTCACGAAGCGGTTCGAAGAGTTCCAGCGCGGGACGCTCGCAGAGATGATCGCGTTTTACGAAACGCACGAGCCGCGCGGGGAATACGTGCTCGTCGTCGAAGGCTGCGCCCCGGGGGAAGCGGACGCGCAGCCCGCAGAAACGCCGCAAGACCCGAAGGCGCTCTACGAACACTATCTCTCGACAGGGCTCGCGAAGAAAGAAGCGATGCGCGCGGCGGCGAAAGACCTCGGCGTGAGCCGGCGGGACATTTATCAGTTGTTGCTCGAAACAGAATGAAGGCACGGGGGCTGTTGCACTTACTGGAGTGGTTTCATAAGATTGCGACCGTAACTTATACACCAGCCTCTCCCAACGGGAGAGGGGGACCGCGAAGCGGTGGAGAGGGTGTCGGAGGTACGATGTAACGAATACAAACAAAAATTGAGTCGAAGGATTTTATAACGTCCTTCGACTCAATTTTTTACGTAATAGTCACGCTCTACCTTCGCCACCCTTTCCGTCGCCTGCGGCGCCACCTTCCCCGTAGGGGAAGGCTTCTGTATGAGGAACGTTCGGCAACAGATGATTGTGAAATCGGTCTAGTAACTGCAACAGCCCCTTTTTTTATGGGGCGGAATGTCTTGCTAGGGGGGGCGGTTGTGCTATGATGATAGACATAGTGCGCCGCGAGGCCCTATCGGATGGGAATCTCAACGACATGGAAGAGAGCAGAGAGGACGGCTATGGGAGAAGAGCAGAAAACGCAGGCGAAACATGGACGCGTGTATTGGATCACGGGACTGTCGGGGAGCGGCAAGACGACGATCGGCACGGCGCTCTACTATCAGCTGAAAGAAGAGCGGGACAACGTCGTCATCTTGGACGGCGATATTTTGAAGCTCTTCACGACGGGCGGCTATCGCACGGAAGACCGCCTCGCGCGCGGCAAGCGGTATGCGCAGCTCACAAAATTCCTCGCAGAGCAAGGCCTGTGGGTCATCATCTGCACGATCGCGATGTTCGACGAGATCCGCGATTGGAACCGCGAAAACATCGACGGCTACATCGAAGTCTTCCTCGACGTCCCGCTTGACGTCTTGCAGCAGCGCGACAAGAAAGGGCTTTATTCCGGCTATGCTGCCGGCACAGCGGTGGACGTCCCGGGCCTCGACGAGACGACGGAGTTCCCGAAGCATCCGGACCTCGTGCTGAAAAATGACGGAGCGATGCCTGTCGCGGACTGCGTGCAGCAGATTCGCGCGCTCGCGCCGCAACGTCTGTCGGATTTCGCGCGGGACACGGCCTATTGGAATGCCTACTATGCGTCGCGTCCGGCCGTCCTCGGCGCACCGAGCAGCTTTGCCAAAGCGGTCGTGTCGTATCTCAAGTCCTACGATGCGGACGCGCAGAACTCGTTGGCGGGAAAGCATGTGTTGGAACTCGGCTGCGGCAACGGCCGCGACAGCCGATATTTTCTCGCGCAAGGATGCTTCGTCACGGGTGTGGATGCTTCCGAAGTGGCCATCTGCAGCCTGCGCAGCGAGACAGCGCAAGAAACGCGCGCGACGTTCATCTGCGATGATTTCGTGAAAAGCCAGATCATCTTCCAATGCCAATACGATTGCGTCTACAGCCGCTTCACGCTGCACGCGATCAACGCGGCGCAGCAGCGGGAACTCCTGAAAAACCTCCGCGCCGCACTGAAAACGTCCGGCCTGCTCTTCATCGAAGCACGGACGGTGCATGACGACCTCTATGGAAAAGGCGAATGCGTCGAACCGGATGCTTTCCGCTACGACGGCCATTTCCGCCGCTTCCTGCGGCCGGAAAACGTGCGGGCGGCGCTGGAAGCCGAAGGCTTCCGCGTCCTTTCCATGCAAGAATCGCGCGGATTTTCCCAGACAAAAGATTCGAACCCCATGCTGCTGCGCGTGATTGCCTGCAAAGCGGAAGCATGAGGCGGCAAGCGACAAATACATATGGTGGAAGAGGAAAGAAACGCACGAGCGGAGACCAACAGACGTCTCCGCTTTTTTTGTGGGGCGGGCTGTCTTGCTAGGGGGGGCGGTTGTGCTATGATGGTAGACAGAATGTGCTGTAAAGTCATAGAAGATGAAAATCATAAAGACGTGAAGAAGAAGCAGGAAGGAACGATATGGGAGCAGATCAGAAAAAGGAAGCGCAACATGGGCGCGTGTATTGGATTACAGGATTGTCGGGCGCAGGAAAAACGACGATCGGGACGGCATTGTACGAGCGTTTGAAAGCCGTAAAGCCGAATGTGGTGATGCTTGATGGTGACAAGTTGCGAGCGGCATATGGCAGTGCGTTTGGATATACGGAAGAAGAACGGCGCAAAGCAGCATTTTGCAATGCGAAGCTGAGCCATCTGCTGGCCTCGCAGGGCATCGATGTCATTTGTTGCACGATTGGGATGTACGACGCCGTTCGCGATTGGAATCGCGAAAACAATGAACGATACACGGAAGTTTATCTGAACGTCACGATGGATACGCTGATGCGACGCGACAAGAAGGGGCTCTATTCCTCGCATGCAAAAGATCTGGTCGGCGTGGATGTCAAGATGGAAGAGCCGAAGCATCCTGACGTTCTGGTTCATAATGATGGTGAACGGTCGGTAGAAAGCATCGTCGATGAAATTCGAGCAAATGTCTACCAAGAGGAGACGGATGAATGAAAGCTTTAATTCTCGCAGCGGGGCTCGGTTCACGTATGGGGAAACTGACGGAATATCTGCCAAAATGCATGACAAAGATCAGCGGCAGGGAGACCATCATCAGTCGCCAGCTCCGTCAACTCGTGGAAGCAGGCGTCAAAGAAGTCATCATGACGACAGGCGCACATGAGGAAACGCTCGTTGAATATTGCCAAAGCCTGGACTTGCCCTTGCACATCACGTTTGTGAACAATCCGCGGTATCAGGAGACGAATTATATTTATTCCATCGACTGTGCAAAAACGTATGTGCAGGACGATGACATCTTATTGATGCATGGCGATCTCGTTTGCGAGGATGGGCTCATCGAAGATGTGTTGCGTTCGCCGCGCAGCTGCATGGTTACGTATGCAGGCACGCCGCTTTCGGCGAAGGATTTCAAAGCGGTGCTGCATACGGACGATGCAGGAGAACGACGGATTACGGCTGTCGGCGTCGACTTGTTCAGCGAGGCCGTCAATGTGCAGCCGTTATATTTCTTGAAACAAGCGGATTGGCATGTCTGGCTTGATGCGATTACCTCGTTTTGCGCGGAGGGACGGACGGATTGCTATGCCGAAACAGCGCTCAATGAACGGGGCGGCGCGTGCAAAATTTTTCCGTACGAGGCGGGGGGCCGCTTGTGCCAAGAGGTGGACAACCCGGAGGAACTCGCTGTCATCGTCGACCGATTGCATCATCTGGAGAACCGTACGGTCTACATGGCGTTTTCTTCTGATATCCTGCATGGCGGTCATATGGCAATCTTGCGCAAGGCCGCGCGTCTGGGCAAGCTGACGGTCGGCGTGCTCTCGGATGAAGCAGTCGCATCGTACAAGCGCTATCCGCTTGTGCCGTGCGAGGAACGCATGGCGTTATTCCGCAATATCAAGGGCGTTGCGCGTGTCGTGGAACAAAAGGAGTTCAGTTACAAGAATGTGCTGGAAGAGCTAAGGCCGGATATCGTCGTTCACGGGGACAATTGGCGCACAGGATTCTTACAGCCGCTCCGTGCGGAAGTGCTCGACCTTGTCGCGTCGTATGGCGGCCGTCTGGTAGAGTTTCCTTACTCCTCCGACCAGAAATACAAAGAAGTGGAAGACCGCAGCCGGTTGGAACTGTCCCTGCCAGACAACCGCCGCAACCGCCTGAAGAAGCTCATCGGGATGAAAGGACTCGTGCGTTTCATGGAAGCGCACGACGGCATCAGCGGACTTGTCGTGGAGAACACAATGGTGCATGACGGCGGGCGCTCGTACCAGTTTGACGGCATGTGGGTCAGCAGCCTTTGCGACTCGACGGCGAAAGGAAAGCCGGATATCGAGCTTGTCGACATGACGAGCCGTTTCCGCACGATTGATGATTTGACGGAGGTCACGACGAAGCCAATCATTTTTGATGGCGACACGGGCGGCTTGACGGAGCATTTCGTCTATACCGTGCGCTCGCTGGAGAAGCTCGGCGTTTCGGCCGTCATCATCGAGGACAAGAAGGGGCTGAAGAGAAACAGCTTGTTCGGCACGGAAGTGCCGCAGACGCAAGCGACAATCGAGGAATTCTGCACGAAGATTGCGGCGGGCAAACGCGCACAGAAATCTGCGGATTTCATGATCATCGCACGTATCGAGAGCCTGATTCTTGAAAAGGGCATGGACGATGCGCTGGCGCGTGCCCGTGCGTTTGTCGCGGCGGGTGCCGATGGCATCATGATTCATAGTCGAAAGAAAGATCCGTCGGAAATCATCACGTTCGTGAAAACATTCCGCGCAGAAGACGAGAAGACGTTGCTCGTTGTTGTGCCGACGAGTTTCCCGTCTGTCACGGAAGCAGAATGGAAGGCGCTTGGCGTCAACGTCATCATTTATGCGAATCATCTCATGCGCGCGGAAGTCCCGGCCATGCGCCACACGGCGGAGACCATCTTGCGCTGTCATCGCGCGGAGGAGGCGGATAGCGACTTGATGTCGTTCAAAGAAATCATCCGACTCATTCCGGACACGCTTTGAGACAGGCGCGAAAAGGAGACAGCATGCAACAGATTTTTGCAGGCGCCGGACGTTATGAAGCGTTTCGGCGCTATCTTTTCACGCACGGCGCCCACCATATCTTCCTCGTCTGCGGCGCGTCGTTCGACCGGATGACCGTGCGGCAGGAACTCGCTGTGCTCCGGGAGGGCGGTGTGACATTCACGCGGTTTTCCGCGTTCGAGCCGAATCCGCGCTATGCATCGGTCGTGGCGGGGGTG
This sequence comes from Selenomonas sp., assembly GCF_022771645.1. GTDB lineage: Bacteria > Bacillota > Negativicutes > Selenomonadales > Selenomonadaceae > Selenomonas_C. Next base: position 3,402 of record NZ_JALFCU010000057.1, on the reverse strand, counting down.
CAGCAGTTCCGCGCATCGGGCGCGGATGCTTTGCTCGCCGTCGGCGGCGGCTCGGCCATGGATGTGGCGAAGTGCATCAAGTTGTACAGCAACATGAATCCCGCGCGGAACTATCTTGAACAGCCGATGGTACCGAATGCATTGCCGTTTGCTGTCGTTCCGACGACGGCGGGCACAGGGTCGGAAGCGACACGCTATGCCGTCATTTATTACAAAGGAGAAAAGCAGTCCGTGACGGATGCAAGCTGCATCCCGGATGCGGTGCTTTTTGATCCCGTTGCAGTCGCAGGTCTGCCACTCGTCCAGAAAAAAGCGACGTTGCTCGACGCTTGTGCGCATGCAATCGAATCGTTTTGGTCAGTCAACAGCACGGAGAAAAGCCGGAAGCTTTCAGCGGAAGCGTTGCGACTCTTGCAAAAACATGGAGCAGGCTATCTTGCGAACCAACTTGTGGATGTTGCTGGCATGCAACAAGCGGCGTATGTCGCGGGGCAGGCCATCAACATCACGCAGACGACGGCGGGACACGCGATGTGTTACAAACTCACGAGCCGCTACGGCCTGCCGCATGGACAGGCGGCGGCACTCTGCGTGGCAGTACTTTGGCCGTATATGCTCGAGCATGTGGAAGATGCAGCCGATGCACGTGGTGCCGCGTATTTGCACGAGATGTTTCAAGCGCTGGCACAGGCCATGGGAGAAAGAGATGCGGCGACAGCCGCCGCGTCCTTTGCAGCGTATGTGCAGGAGCTCGGCATGGCGTTCCCGCGCGGAACGGCGCAGGCGGCGGATGTCCTGGAATTGGCGCAGTCCGTGAATCCTGTGCGCTTGAAGAATCATCCGATACGATTGACAGGAACAGGGATTGCAAGTCTCTATCGGACGTTGTTGCATTTGTGAACGTAAGGCAGGAATTTTGAGGGGAACGTTATGAATGTTGATGATTTTCTAAGCATCCTCGATGCCGATTTTTTCGCGGGTGTGCCGGACTCTCTCTTGAAGCCGTTCGTCAGTGCGCTGATGGTGCGTTATGGACGTGATCCGCAGTATCATGTCATCGCCGCGAATGAGGGTAATGCCGCAGCGATTGCGGCGGGGTATCATCTCGCGACGGGGCGCGTGCCCGTCGTTTACCTCCAGAACAGCGGCGAGGGCAACGTCATCAATCCAGCGGCGTCGCTCCTTCACCGCGCCGTCTACGGCATACCCGCGCTTTTCGTCATCGGCTGGCGTGGTGAGCCGGGGACGAAGGACGAGCCGCAGCATATGGAGCAGGGGAAAATCACGGTTCCTCTCTTGGACGTGCTCGACATCCCACATTTCGTGATTGGAATAGAAACTACTGCCGCAGACGTGCAGGCAGCGATGGAGGGATTCCGCACGGTGTTCGCACAGGGCGGCGATGCGGCGTTCGTCGTTTCAAAAGGTGCTCTGATAGCGGCATCCGCCTCAACGCATCAAAATGATTATTCGTTGCGGCGTGAAGAGATTTTGCGTCATATCCTCGATGCCGCGAACGGCGACCTCATCGTCGCAACGACGGGGAAAGCAAGCCGCGAGCTCTTTGAACTACGCGAGGCGCGCGGCGAGGATCACGCGCACGATTTCCTGACGGTCGGTTCGATGGGGCACGCCTCGTCCATTGCGCTCGGTCTCGCGCTCGCGCGTCCCGAACGGCGCGTCTGGTGCATCGACGGTGATGGAGCTGTCATCATGCACCTCGGCGCGATGGCCGTCATCGGACAGACGCATCCGAGCAACCTCATCCATGTCGTCATCGACAATGAGGCGCACGAATCCGTCGGCGGCTTTCCGACGGCGGCGGGGACGATGGATTTCGTGTCCATCGCGCGCGGCTGCGGCTATGCGGCGGCTGCCGAAGCAACGGATGCGGCAACACTTGATGCGGCGCTTCACACGTTGCCGACGGACGGCCCCGCGTTCCTTGCCGTGAAAAGTGCCATTGGTGCGCGTCACAACCTCGGCCGCCCGACGCGGACGCCAATCGAAAATAAGCAGGCGTTCATGGTGGAAGCGGAACGCCGTGATTGATCAGATGTTTGACGTGCCGCTGCCGCCCGCGTGGGCCTCGGGCATAAAGAGAGGCCTTGCCGTTCCTTTTGGGCGGCAAGGCCTTTTTGCGTGCGGGAATACTTCAGTAGGCGAGGTGGGATTCTTTCGCGATGCGGAGGACTTCGTCAAGGGAGGTTTCCGTGTCTTCGGCGATCTGTTCGTAGGGGACTTTGCGCTTCAGCTGGTTCTTGATGAATTTCAGCGTCATTTATTCCAGTGTTCTTCCCAACCGAAATAGAGAACGGTTGTCAATATGGGATAAATCTTTACGGGTTTTGCATTCAGTTCGTTTCGATACGTTGCGCCGTCATATCCGATCACGCGGACGGGCATCGTATTGTCGATTACCGACTGGTTTTCGAGGCCGAGCAATGCAAGGTGGAGTTCATTGTCCCTCAAAGCTTTGCGATGTCCTTCTCGCCCATGGTGCACAGCTCCTTTCTCACTTCTAATTCTACTTGATTTCGGAGGGATGAGCAAGAGACCTTGCCGAAGAAGAAACCATTTCGATCGTCGGGATGGTTTCTTTTTTTGCAGGGACTTGCTATAATTGTAGGGACTGCACGCGAATCATTTGCGCGGGCTAGCAAGGAGGAATGTTTCGATGAGAGAAAAGAAACCATTTTATATCACGACGCCGATTTATTATCCGAGTGCGAAGCTGCATATCGGTCATGCGTACTGCACGACGATTGCGGATGCGATCGCGCGGTATCACCGCCTTGCGGGCGATGATGTGTTTTTCCTGACGGGCTCGGACGAGCATGGGCTGAAGATCGAGCAGAAGGCCGAGGAGGCCGGGATCCAGCCGATCGAGTACACGGACAAGATCGTCGCGAGCTTCCAGGCGCTGTGGAAGCGGCTCGACATCAGCAACGATGATTTCATCCGCACGACGCAGAAGCGCCACGAGCGCGTCGTGCAGGAGATTTTCCGCCGCATTTACGCGAAGGGCGACATTTACAAGGGCGAGTACAAAGGCCTGTACTGCACGCCGTGCGAAAGCTATTGGACGGAGCATCAGCTTGACGAGAACGGCTGCTGCCCGGACTGCCACCGCCCCGTGCAGGAGGTTTCGGAAGAAGCTTATTTCTTTAAGATGAGCAAGTATCAGGATCGCATCCTCGATTATATCGAGAGCCATCCGGATTTCATCCAGCCTGTGTCGCGCCGCAACGAGATGATCAATTTCATCAAGCAGGGCCTCGACGACCTCTGCATTTCGCGCACGTCGTTCGACTGGGGCATCCCGGTGCCCATCGACCCGAAACACGTCATCTACGTCTGGTTCGACGCGTTGACGAACTACCTGACGCCGATCGGCTTCCT
>NZ_JALFCU010000031.1 GCF_022771645.1 Selenomonas sp. | reverse complement strand
ACGCGGACGCGCCCGCCTGCGGAGGCTGCTCTTTGCGGGCGCGATGCCGCTCTTGGCGACGAACGACGCGTTCCGCAGCCTGCACGTGTATTACACGACGAGGCAGCAGAACCCGCTGAAGAAGAAGCAGTCCGTCATCGCCATCTGCTGCAAGCTGGTGCGCATCTTCTACGCCTTGCTGACGAAGGGCACAGCCTTTGACAGCAGGAAGATGCCGGGAGACATCCACCGGCCGCCATTGGCAGCATAAGAGACTCATACACCGAGCCCATGAAGGAGAAACGTCCACCGCACAGGTGCCGGCATGGGCAGAGCACAACTTCATAGAACAAGAGCCGGTAGTCCAGGACATTTCCAATAGAGCATGACTCGGTACAGGAGCACACGGACACCCGTATGCGGGGAGGCAGGACGAAGGAATTCAGGACGCGGACGCGATCCAGCTAGACATGGGAGGTTATGCCACCGCAGGCGAAGCGGGCACACAGAAGGCCTTTTCAAAAATTTTGGGAACGACGTTCTGTTTGCTGTACGCGCAAAGCGCTTCGGCCTGCGGCTTCCGGCACAAGATGCCGAGGAATTCCCGCATGAGGCAATCTTGTTCTTTTGAAAAACTGCGAAAAACGGAGTATGAGCGAGTAAATGGAAGTTTATATAGGGAGAGAATATGGATGGACTATGATGCCTTTTTATCTTTTCATGGCGTCACGTTCGGCTTGATGGAAGGAACGGATGGTCTCCTAATCGTGAAAACCGGAAGCGGCGGCAGTATTTACGGGCGCAATATCAAGCGGGTCGCGCTCCCTGCTGTCGACCATGATTTTTCGAATGCAATCGATGAGTATCCGCGCATGGGATTTTGCTGCTTATCTCCCAGCAGAGATACTGTTTCAGTTTTCTGTTTGGGAAAGGACATTATCTGTGGCTGAGGTTTCGTTTCCGTGTTTGTCGAATTGCGTTTCATGCTCGCGTTCTTTTTGACGCAGGAGCTCTCGTAGCCCTGGCAGGGCATCGAAGGGCTGGAAGATTTTTGTGCGGTTCCACGGTCTCTTGATAGCCATAGGCTTTGTGCCCTCCAATCTGTTTGTTGCGTTCGCGCCGCGTGGCGGCGGCAAGGAGGTCGGTCGCGCGGAGGAGCGAGTTTTTTTCCGAATCGCCGGTGGAGAGAAAGAATCGTCTGCTGACGCGCTCGTTCCCGCGTCTCTGCTTGCGGCGGCGCGAAAAGCGAGAGCTCTTGCCGTGCTTCCGGCTCGATATGATTCGCACAGAGCAGGATGCGGCGGATGGGATGGCCGGTCAGTACGATGCGGGTGTAGAGCGTTTTGAGCGCGTCCGTGATGACGGAGCTCGCGTTCGTCGTCGTGTCGAGGCGAACGGTGCCGGAGGCAGGCGGCAGGAAGAAATCCGGCCGCGAACTGTAGACGATGCACATTGAATGCTTCGTCTACAGAATAGACGAAGATGTCGTCCTTGCAGAAATAGTCAAGATAGATGCTGTAAAGTTCAGCGGCGTAGTTCAGATACAGCTGCATCCGAGGCGTCGCCATGATGTAGCGGAAGCGCGACGGAATCTCGAAGACGCGACAGCGATTGCGCACGCCTTTCGCCTTGAGCGACGGCGATACCGCAAGGCAGATGGTTTCGCGACCGCGTTCGGCATCCGCGACCACGAGGTCGGTCGTCATCGGATTGAGCCCGCGCATGACGCACTCGCACGAGGCATAAAACGATTTCAAGTCAATGATGAGATACCTTCGATTTTCTATATGTTACACATCCTGCATACGCACATCGTTTTCTTACGACAGATTTTATCATTAATATATCAAATATGCAATATAGAGGTTAACAACAAATGCCTTGCCGTACAGCGTATAGCGCTACGGCAGATGGAGATACACCTCCACAGATTATGGTTTGATGGAGAGCAGCAGGCGCTCGACGTCGCCTTCGTTTGACGTCCAGCCCTGTGTGAGGGAGACGTGGTATTTTTTGCGAGGGACGTAGATTTCCTTGCGCCTCGGCTCGCTGCCGTTGCAGAGCGTTTGCAGCTGCTCGTCATTCAGTTCGAGACGGAGTTCGTTTCGGGTATGATGATACGCCTGTGTGAGACCGCGCCTGATGCCGAGATGGCTGCGGCTCTTTCCAATGACACCTGCCATCTCTGCAGCCAGAAATATCTGGGCGATTATCCAGCGCCGGGCTTTCGGGAGCGCTATTCAGGCGTCGCATGGTGGCGCTTCCTGTGGAGCATCATCGACGCGGCAAAATCACTCGACCAGCTGTTTCATCCAGGAACGGCAGCTAGCCGGGAGAAGAAGAAACGCATTCTCTCATGAACGGTTGAAGGTGTTTGCTTATGAGTAAATTTGATGTGGCTTGCAAACGGCTGGAAAAAAGAAGGAAATGTTAGCATATCAAAAGCTGTTGCAGTTTGCAGCAGCCGCGCGGCAGGAAAGCACAAATGAAATAGCGAATAATAAAGAGAGCGTAGGAGGAATCCATCATGCAAGTACAAGACATCATGACGGAAAAGGTGATGACCATCCGACAGGAGACAACGATATGAAACACATCGTTCATGGCGACTTGACGAATGTCAAGGGCGTGATTGTCAAGAAACTTGAGGCGATCTATGAGATGCAGGTGCCGCGCACGCAGCTGACGACCGTGGAGCTTGATGAGGTGCTCTTGGATCTCACGGCGGAGCTCGGGCGCGAGATTGCCGTGTACCTGAGCCGCCGGGGGCGCGTGCTTGCTGTGTCGGTCGGCGATACGGCGACGGTCGATCTGCCAGAGGTGAAGAGCCGCACGTCGCTCCGCCTCTCGGGCGTGCGCTGCATCCATACGCATCCGAGCGGTGACACGGCGCTTTCCGACCCGGATCTGTCGTCGCTGCGGCGGCTGTGGTTCGATGTCATGGCGGCGATCGGCCGTGATGAAACCGGCGCGGTTTACGGGACGTTCGGTTTTTTCACAGGGGCGAAGCGCGCGGATGGCGCGCCGGAACTCTCCGTCGTCGGGCCGATCACAGAGGTGCAGTTTCTCAAGATCCATCTCGGTGCGCTCGTCCTGTCCATCAACAAACGGCTCGCGGCGGTCGAAGGCCATGTGACGGCGCAGGCGCATGAGACGGCCATCCTCGCAGGGCTCGACCGTGGCGACGGGCGCGCGGACACGTCGATGGAAGAGCTCGCGCGGCTCGCGGCGACGGCGGGTGCGGAGGTCGTCGGTACGTGCGTTCAGCGGAAGGAAACGCCGGACGCGGCGTATTTCCTTGGGCGCGGCAAAATGCATGACATCGCGATGGCCGCGCAGGAATCGGACGCGACGATGCTGATCCTCGATGACGAGATCACGCCGTCGCAGCAGCGCAACCTCGAGAATGCCATCGGCATCAAGGTGCTCGACCGCACGGCGCTGATCCTCGACATCTTCGCGCAGCGTGCCCGGACACGCGAGGGCAAGCTGCAGGTCGAGCTCGCGCAGCTCCGCTATCACCTGCCGCGCCTCGGCGGCCTCGGCTTCGTGCTGTCGCGCCTCGGCGGCGGCATCGGCGCGCGCGGCCCCGGCGAGTCGAAGCTCGAGCTCGACCGCCGCCGTATCCGCACGCGCATCCATGTCGTCGAGCAGCAGATTGCGCAGGTGCGGAAGAACCGCGCGCTGCACCAGCGCCGTCGCAAGCATTCCACGTTGCCGCTCGTCGCGCTCGTCGGCTATACGAATGCGGGCAAATCGACGCTCCTCAATCGTCTGACGGGCGCGGATGCGTTCGCTGAGGACAAGCTGTTCGCGACGCTCGACCCTCTCACGCGCCACCTCGAGCTTGCGGACGGGCAGGAACTCCTCTTGACGGATACCGTCGGCTTCATCCAGAAGCTCCCGCATACGCTCGTCCCAGCGTTCCAGGCGACGCTCGAGGAAGTGCAGGAGGCCGATCTCCTGCTGCACATCGTCGATGCCGCGAGCCCGGAGGCCGAGGCGCAGATCGCCTCTGTCACCGAAGTCTTGCGCGAGATCCATGCCGAGGCGAAACCGACGCTCTTCGTCTTCAACAAGGTGGACCGGCTGGGCGACGCGGCGGAGGCGCCGACGGCGTTCGCTTCGCTCCTGCATGACCGCGAGGGCGTGCTCGTCTCGGCACGGACGGGCCGGGGGACGGAACAGCTGCTCGAAAAGATCGGCGCATGTTTCGCGCGGCAGCGGCAGGTCGTCGAGCTGTTGCTGCCGTTCTCGGCCGGTGCGCTGCTCTCGCGCCTGCATGCGGCCTCTGCCGTGCGGCAGGAGGAATATACGGCACAGGGCGTCCGTGTGACGGCTGCAGTCGACGCGACTCTTGCGGAGGATTGCCGCCCGTATGTCGCTTTGGATGCGCACCGCGTGCCGGAGGGCGGCAGCGAAGGCACTGCCATGGATGGGACAGATTGAGGGACATCATTGATTTTCCTGCACATCCGTTTTATAATATGAGCGACAAACACATAGCAGGGGAGCTTGCAGATGCGGATGTTCCGTGTCCGAGCAGGCTGAGAGGGCAGTGGATCTGCCGACCCGGAACCTGATTTGGATAATGCCAACGTAGGGAGCTTTTTTAGAAAAGCAGAAGTTCGAAGACCGTCCAAAGAGGGCGGTCTTTTTTCATGGAGGAGAGGCGGATGGTCAAAATCAATGGCGAGCCGGTGGCAGCGGCGGGAAAGAGCGTGTCGGCGTACCTCGCGGAGGCGGGCTATGACAGCCGCGCCGTGGCCGTGGAGGTCAATGAAGTGATTTTGCCGAAAGCAGACTATGGGCAGACGATCCTCGCGGACGGGGACGTCGTCGAAATCGTCTGCTTCATGGGCGGCGGCGCGCGGTGAAGCGCGGACGAAAGAAAGGAGCTTTTTTGATGGCGGAAACAAAACAAGATGATGTGCTGGAACTCGGCGGGCATGCGTTCCACTCGCGGTTCATCCTCGGCTCGGGCAAGTATTCGCTTGCGCTCATCGAGGCGGCCGTGCGCGATGCGGGCGCGGAAATCGTGACGTGCGCCGTGCGCCGCGCGAATACGAAGGAGCATGAGAACATCCTTGATTATATTCCGAAAGGCGTGACGCTCCTGCCGAACACGTCGGGCGCGCGCACGGCGGACGAGGCCGTGCGCATCGCGCATCTCGCGCGCGAGCTCGGCTGCGGCGATTTCGTGAAGATCGAGATCATGCGCGACTCGAAGTATCTGCTGCCGGACAACGAAGCGACGATCCGCGCAACGGAAACGCTTGCGAACGAAGGATTCGTCGTGCTGCCGTACATGTACCCGGACCTCAACGTTGCGCGCGACCTCGTGAATGCTGGCGCGGCGGCCGTCATGCCGCTCGCGGCGCCCATCGGGTCGAATAAGGGGCTCGTGACGAAAGAATTCATTCAAATCCTCATTGACGAGGTCGATGCGCCCATCATCGTCGATGCGGGCATCGGCAGCCCGGCGCAGGCGTGCGAAGCGATGCAGATGGGTGCGGCGGCCATCATGGCGAACACGGCGCTCGCGACGGCGGGCGACCTGCCGCTCATGGCATCGGCGTTCAAAGATGCGATTGCGGCCGGCCGCAAGGCGTACCGCGCCGGCCTCGGCCGCGTGCTCACGCGCGGCGCAGCGGCGTCCGACCCGCTGACGGGCTTCCTGCATGATTGAGGAGGGATGCGTTTTGACAGAACAAAAAGAAAATCATTTTTTCATCGATTCGAAAAAACTCAGCGCAAAAGCACTCGAAAAGAAGCATCGCCTCGAAAACGACCCGTCCTGCCGCAAAGACCTGATGGAGTACTTCCCCGATATGGAACACATCCAGTCGGACGTGCGCGACCGCGTGATGGCGGCGATGCATGCATACGAGCCGGACGCGTATACGGCTATCGACGTGCGTCGCGCGCTCGATCATGAGCGCGTGACCATCGAGGATTTTGAGGCGCTCTTGTCGCCGGCCGCGAAGCCGTTCCTCGAAGAGATGGCCGCGCGCGCGCAGCGCGAGACGAGCCGCCATTTCGGCAATACGGTCTACCTCTTCACGCCGCTCTACATCGCAAACTATTGCGAGAACTATTGCGTCTACTGCGGCTTTAACTGCTACAACGACATCCAGCGCCTCCAGCTCACACACGACGAGATCGCGCACGAGATGCAGGTCATCGCCGACAGCGGCATGGAAGAGATCCTCATCCTCACGGGCGAGAGCAAAGCGAAGAGCAGCGTGGAATACATCGGCGACGCCTGCAAGCTGGCGCGCCGGTATTTCAAGAACGTCGGGCTCGAAGTCTACCCGATGAACGTCGCGGACTATAAATACTTACACGATTGCGGTGCGGACTACGTGACGGTGTTCCAGGAGACGTACGACCTCAAGAAGTACGAGACGCTGCACCTGCTCGGCCACAAGCGCGTCTGGCCGTACCGCTTCGAGGCGCAGGAGCGCGCGCTCATGGGCGGCATGCGCGGCGTCGGCTTTTCGGCGCTGCTCGGCCTGTCGGATTTCCGCCGCGATGCGCTTGCGACGGCGCTCCACGTCTACTATCTCCAGCGCAAATATCCGCAGGCGGAGTTCTCGCTGTCGTGCCCGCGCCTGCGGCCCATCATCAACAACGAGAAGATCAATCCGCTCGATGTCGGAGAGCATGAGCTCTGCCAGATCCTCTGCGCGTACCGGCTGTTCCTGCCGTACGTCGGCATCACGGTCTCGTCGCGCGAGACGGCGTGCTTCCGCAACGGCATCGCGAAGATTTGCGCGACGAAGATCTCGGCCGGCGTCTCGACGGGCATCGGCGACCACGAGGAGAAATACACAGGCAAGCACGAAGACAAGACGGGTGACGAGCAGTTCGAGATCGCCGATACGCGCAGCATCCGCTCGATGTATGGTGATATGGAGCACGAGGGGCTCCAGCCCGTGCTCAATGATTATCTCTATGTCTGAGCAGAAGGCGGGCAGCCTCGCAAACGTCGTCTGCGTCACGAACCGCCATCTTGCGGCAGCGGCTGCGGGCATCGAGGATGCGGACAGCCTGGCAGGGCGTGCGGCGTTCCTCGCGCAGATGCGCCGCGTAGTCGGGGCGCATCCGCGCGCTGTCATCTTGCGGGAAAAGGATTTGGACGAGGCATCGTATCGCGCGCTTGCTAGAGATGTCCTCGCCATTTGTCGCAAGGCGGACATTCCTTGCATTCTTCATACATATGCAACCGTTGCGATGGAACTGGGCGCGGACGGCTTGCATCTGCCGTTGCCGTTGCTCGCAAAGCAGGGCATCGGCCTGCGCAGCCAGTTTCGCGTGCTCGGCGCGTCGTGCCATTCTGTCCAAGATGTGATAGAGGCGCAGGCGCTTGGCGCGACGTACGCGACGGTCGGCCATATCTATGTGACGGATTGCAAACCAGGCGTGCCGCCGCGCGGGCTCGCAGTTTTGCGTGAATGCGTGCAAGCAGCCACGATACCTGTTTATGCCATCGGCGGCATTACGCGCACGCGTTTGACGGACGTTCTGGCGACGGGGGCGGCAGGCGCGTGCGTCATGAGCGGCCTCATGCGCGGCAAACCGCCCACATGGTGAGCGGTTGCATCGTTTTGCTTGAATTTCGTGCAGATTTGCGCTACAATAGCCCTATCCATACGGAAATAAGAAACAATTCTGACATCGAGGGGGCACGTCACATGACGATGGAACGAGACGGACGATTCCATGCGCTCGTGCAGGCGACACTCCTCGATGTCGGCGCGAAGCGGAGCCGTATGCGCGGCGGCGAACTCGAGCATGCACAGGGCGTTGCTCCCGTCGAGCAGCTCGTTTCGTATGCCCTCGAACAGGCGGCCGCGCTTCATGCGAGCGACATCCATGTCGAGCCCGTGGCCGGGGGCGGCGTGCGCATCCGTGTCCGCATCGATGGTCTTTTGCAAGAATGGCAGGAACCTTTGCCACAGAAGGTTGCTGCCGTTTTTTTGTCCCGTTTGAAAGTCTTGGCGAAGATGGACGTCAGCAAGACGCGCGAACCGCAGGATGGCAGCTTCCACTTCTCGTGGGACGGGCGGCAGGTCGACGTACGCGCCGCGACGATGCCGACGATCGACGGCGAGGCGCTCGTCATGCGCCTGTTGCTGCACGGCGAGCGGGCGCGGCGTCTCGATGACCTCGGCTTCCGTCCGGAAACGGCGGAAAAGCTCCGGTCGCTCTTTCACCAGCCCTCGGGGATATCAATGTTTTGCGGCCCGATGAATTCCGGCAAGACGACGACGCTCTATGCGGCGCTCGCCGAGCTCATGAAGCCGGAGACGAGCGTCGTGACGATTGACGACCCGGTCGAGTACGTGCTGCCGGGCGCGATGCAGGTGACGGTGCAGGAATCGAAAGCGGGGCAGGAAAGCGGCCGGACGTTCAGCGACGTGCTGAAGCATATGTTGCGCATGGATGCGGAAATCCTTTCCGTTGGCGAGACGCGCGACGAGAAGACGGCGGCGCTCGCGCTCCGCGCGGCGCTGACCGGTCATCGCGTGTTTACGACGCTGCACGCCGGCGATGCGTGCTCGGCGATTTTGCGGATGCTTGAGATGAAACTGCCGCCGTATCTCTTGGCCGCGACGCTCACGGGCGTCGTCGCGCAGCGGCTCGTGCGCCGCATCTGCCCGGCGTGCCGCGAATCGTATGCGGCAACAGCGCACGAAGCGGAGCTGCTCGGCATGCCGGCCGGCACGGAGCTCGTGCGCGGGCGGGGATGTGAGGCGTGCCATGGCACAGGGTATCAAGACCGCATGGTGCTCGCCGAAGTGCTCGTACTGACGGAAGCGTTGCGCGAGGCCATCGCGACGGGTGCGCATCTTTCGGAATTGCGAAAGCTGGCCAAAGAGGCGGGATGCGAGACGTTCGCGGAAGACGGACGACAAAAAATTCTCGCAGGGTTCACGACGTGTGCGGAAGTGGAGCGGGTGCTGTATGGAGGTTGAAACGCTGCTGAAAGAGATGATCCGCCGTGAAGCGTCCGATCTGCATCTCACGGCGGACGCGCCGGCCTTCCTCCGCGTGGACGGGAAACTCGAGCCGCAGGATTGCGTGACGAGAGCGGCGCTGGACCGGTGGCTGGCGGATGTCTTGCCGCGTGTTTCGGACGTCACCCGTACCGTTGGCGATGGCATTGATTTTTCTTTGATGACGGACGGGCGGCGGCTGCGCGGAAATGCGTATCGCACGGAAGGGACGATGGCTGTCGCGCTGCGCTTGCTGCCGGAGCGGATTCCAACGCTTCGTGACATCGGCGCACCATCTTCGGTGGCGGCGCTGGCGCAGGCGACGCAAGGCGCGATTTTTGCCGTCGGCCGCACGGGCGCTGGCAAATCGACGACGCTCGCGGCGCTGCTCATGACGCTCGCCGAGTCGCGGACGCGCGCGGGGACAGGGCTTCATTGCATCACGCTCGAAGACCCGATCGAGTTCCGTTACCGCGCGGCGGGCTGCCTGTTCCACCAGCGCGAGCTCGGACGGGATTTCTCGTCGTTCGCGGCAGCCATTCGCGATGCACTCCGCGAAGACCCTGACGTGCTGCTCGTTTCGGAATTGCGCGACCGCGAGACGATCCGCGCGGCGCTCGCGGCGGCCGAAGCGGGCACGCTCGTGCTGTCGACGCTCCATGCGCGCACGGCGGCCGAGGCGCCGCAGCGCCTCAGCGACTTTTTCCCCGCAGGCGACCGTGCAGGCATCCGCGCGTCGCTCGCCGCTTCGCTCACGGCCGTCGTCGCCCAACGGCTCGTCCCTGCGGCAACTGGCGGGCGTCATGCTGTCTTCGAGGTGCTGCTGCGCACGCCAGCCATCTGCCGCATGATCCATGACGGTGACGACGCGCAGATCGCCTCGGCCATGCTCGCAGGCGCACGGCAGGGCATGACGACGTTCGCGCAGGAAGGGCGGCGGCTCGTGGCGCAGGGCGTCATTTCCCGCGACGTGTTTGACCGCTTGGAGGAACGTTGAGATGGTGACGTTTTCCTACCGTGCGCGCACGGCGGACGGCGCGCTCGTCGAAGGGACGTGGACGGCGGCGACGGAAGCGGATGCGCTCGAGGAGATCCGCGAGCAGGGGCAATTCGTCATCCGCCTCGCGCCGCAGAGGAAACGCGCTGTTTCTGCGCTATGGACGAAACGCGGCGACGTGGATGCCGGGCTCATCTGCCGCCAATTGGCCGTCTTGCTGCATTCCGGCATGCCGCTCCGCGAAAGCCTCGTGTCGCTTGCCGGCGAGGGGAACGAGAGGGAAACAGCGCTGCTCGTCGATTTGCGGCGCAGCGTCGAACACGGGCGGCCGTTCTCCGAGGCGCTCGCGGAACACGGCGACGTATTCCCGCCCATCGCCGTGGAGATTGTCGCCGTCGGCGAGGCGGCGGGCCGGTTGGCGGAGATGATGCAGCAGCTGTCTGATTGGATGGAGCAGGAGCGCCGCGCACGCGAGAAGCTGAAGACGGTGCTCGCGTATCCTGCCATCCTGTTTGTGGAGACGCTCCTCATCGCGTGTTTCTTGACGCTGGTCGTCCTGCCGGCATTCGCGTCGCTGTTCGTGAGCATGGACGCGGCCTTGCCGCTCCCGACGCGCCTCCTGCTCGATGCCGCGACTTTCGTGGAGACGCACGGGCTCGGGCTCCTCATCGCCATCATCGTTCTTGTATTTTTTGCCATCCAGCTTTCCCGCCGCCCGCGCGTGAGGTTCTGTCTAGACCGTTGGCGTTTGTCCGTCCCCGTGTTCGGCCGGTTGCAGCGCGAAGCGATGTGGATGAAGACGTACCGCGCGCTCGGCATCCTGCTCGCGTGCACGATCCCGCTCGATGACGCGCTCGCGCAGGCGGGGCGCGTGGCAGGCAACCGCTATATCGAGCAGCGACTGCAATCGGCGGCGCACAGCGTCCGGCAGGGCTTTCCGTTGTCAGAGGTGCTGGCGGGCGAGCCGTCGCTGCCGCACATCTTGTTCGAGCTCCTGCGCACGGGCGAGGCGGCCGGCAGATTGCCGGATATGTTCCGGGAAGGCGCGGCATACGCGGCGATGATGGCGGAGCATCATGCAGCGCGTCTGCAGGCGATGGCCGAGCCTGCCGCGTACCTCGTGATTTTTGCGCTCGTCGGGACGATCGTCGCAGCCGTGGCCCTGCCGTGGCTCGACATGATGACGTTGTTCGTCTGAAAAAGCTGTTTCGGAGAAAGGAGTCTCTCGTATGAAAACGGATCTGCGCGATATGCATGGTTTCTCCCTCATCGAAGTGCTGTTGGCCGTGACCATCATCGGGCTCATTGCGGCGGCCGCCGTGCCGAAGGCCGCGCACGTCATGGCCGTGAGTCGGACGCAGCGCGTCATCGCGGACTTGCAGACGCTTGACGCGGCCGTCGTGATGTATGAGACGGAGAAGGGCGCGCCGCCGAAAGCCGTCGGCGACCTCAAGGATTATGTGCGGAGCATCGACAAGGTGAAGCCGCCGAAGGACAGCACGATCATCGTCAAAGGCGCGGAGGAGAAAGTCACGGATTCTGCGTACACGCTGACGGACAAGGGCACGGACGGCATCCGCGCATCGCTCGGGAAATACACATCGGATGACCTGCTGCCGGAAGCCAGCCGATGATGGCGTTCGGTTCGATGGACGCATGGATTTCCGTTGCGGGCTATGCCGCGTTTTTTGTACTGCTCGCGCGGCTCTCATTCGACGATGTGCGCATCGGGCTGCTGTATGACCGTTGGGTCCTGGCATTGGCGTTCGTCGGCATCTTCATGGCTGCCAGTGGGCAACTAGCTTCGCCGCTGTATGCGCTTTCCGGGGCGCTCGTCGGCGGCGGGCTGCTCTATGTGGTGCGACTGCTGAGCCGTGGCGGCATGGGCGGCGGCGATGTGAAGCTCGCGGCGGCGCTTGGCATCTGGACAGGCCTTGATGGCATCTTGCCCGCACTCTTCGTGGCGTTCGTGCTCGGGAGCATGTTCGGCGTGGTGCAGATGATTTTGCATCGGCAGCGGCACATGAAGCTGTCGTTCGGCCCGTTCCTCGCCGTCGGTGGCATCGTCGGTACGTTTTTTGGTGAGGAACTCGTGCGACTGTATGAGGCGTGGTTTTGGTGAAGACACAGCTGGATCAGAAAGGATTCGCACTCGCCATCGTGCTGCTTTTCGTGCTCGCCATCGGCTGCGCGACGGCCGTCCTCGTGCCGCGCGCTTTGCGCTGGCAGCATGCAGCAGTCGTCCAGTACGAGACGGATTGCCTCGCGAGCGACCTCCGACTCATGCAGCAGATGATGCGGACGGCGACCGTGTATCCGATTGAGGAAACGGCGGAACACCGGCTGTCCGATACGGCACCGGAATTTGAACTCCGCGACGGGGAACACGCGTATATCATCTGGCGTCACACGTATGAAGGCAGCCTCCCGATGTCCAGCCGGCTTGTGCGGCACGACTATCCAAAGGCGCTCAACATCAGCACCAATACGAAACGGCGCATCCGGTTTGGCAGCAATGGCGGCACGGCCAGCACGACGACGATTTATGTGTTTTACACGGGCGAGATGGAGCGGGGGAAGAAGATCATCCTCGACAGCGTCGGGCGCATCCGTGTGGAGGCTATGGATGAAAACGACACGCCGTGAGGCAGGATTCTTGTTCTTGGAAGCGGCCTTGCTCGGGATGCTGGTTGTCGTGATGGCGGCGTTCGTGGCCGTCCCGCGCCATGCAGCGGGCATCTTGCGCATGGAGGACTGCCGGACGACGGCACTCTTCCTTGCGGAGCAGGAGCTGACGGAACTGGAGCTCCGCGCCCGTGACGGCGGGCTCGCCGACGGCTCGTACGGGTGGCTCGGGCCGGCAGAAGACCTCGCCGATCGGCAGACGGCGTACGAGGTCGCGGGCAGCGCGCGAAAAGACGGAGCGCGCGGCTGCGCGCTGACGGCGAGGGTCACATGGCAAGAGGGCGGTTCGCCAAAGGAGCTCCGTCTGGAAAGGTGGGTGGCGCGGCATGATCTGCCATGACGAAAACGGCTTTTACGCAGCGGGGCTCGGCCTTTCCCTTGTGACGGCGGCGCTCGTTGCGGCCGGGTTCGTGTTTCTCTCGTTCATGAAGCTCACGATGACGGAGCGGGCGGACATGGAACTGCATCAGGAAGTCGACGACGCGATGCGCATGGTGACGGCCGATGCGGAAGAATCCGCCTCGTTCCGCTTGCATCCGCATGGCGATACGTTGCAGCTCGTCTTCCAGAAAGCGCACGCGGATGCCGGCGGCGAGCGCAGCGTCACGTATGCGACGAAGCGCGACGGCGAGCGCGTGAAATTCTGCCGTTCGCGCGAAGCGGCGTTGCAACCGCTCACTGGCGAGAGCGAAGCCGGTGATGTGACGATGGAAGAATTCCGCGCGGAAGAACTACGTCCCGGTTGCCTGCATGTCGTTCTCTCCGGCCGATCGCAACGCACGGGTCATGCGTACCGGCAGACGGCAGAATTTGCATTGGAGATGAAGCGATGAGGCAGCTGGACGAACGCGGCGTGAGTTCCGTGCTCGGCATCGTCATGCTCGGCGTGATGATGCTCGGCGCGGCGGGGCTGTTTTATGCAGTGCGCAATGACGCCGTATCATCGCAGCGCTACGAGGACGAAGTGCGCCTGCGCCTCACGGCGAAGAGCGCCGTCGAGCGCGCTGCCGTGCAGTTCGAGCGCGGCGGCGCGTACGCGCAGGCCGACGAAAGCGCGTGGAAGGAGAAACGCGTCCTGTCAGACGAAACGACGGAGGACGGCGTCGACTGCCGCGCTGTCGCGTATTTCGAAGCGGGCGAGCTCATCGTGTCGGCGACGTCGTCCATCGAGCCGAAAGGCCGACGGCTGTCCACGAAGGAATACCAGCGCGTGCGCGCGCATCTCCGGAAATCGGAAGGAGGCGACCATTATGTCTGGCTTGGCTGGACTCCTTGACGATGTGCGCGGGCGGATGCGGCGGCACGTCGATCGCGTGGCGGGAGTCGCATACCGCGAGGGCATGCTGTATGTGGCAGGTCTTGCACGGGGCGACATGGGAGCGGCATTCGAGGTCGTCTTTCTGGAAAATGTGATGCTCCAAGCGGCGACAGACGAATGGCAGCAGGCCGTTGCGGAGAAGACGGCATCCCTCTTGGCGCGGAAGGGCTGGAGCGACGTGCGCGTTGTTTACGCGATGGATGAAAGCGATGTCGAGACGATCGAGACCTCTTTGCCGATGACTACGTCCGCAGACGAAACGAAACGCATGGCGCATTTCGAAGCCGCCCGCCTGTTGCACAGCGAGCCAGCCTCTTTTTTTTCTGCGTTGATGCAGGCATCCGATGGCGGGCAGGCGGTTTCCGTCTTGGAGAAAGAACGCGCCGAAGCGTTGGCGCGCGCGTTCGACGCGGCCGGCATCGCGCTCTGGGGGATTTCGGCGCCGGAAGCGTCGTTCCACTTGCTGTGCGAAGGGCGTGCGTTGTCGTGGGACGGCTGCCGCTTGCCGATTGCTGACGGTTTGCTCGACAGCGACGACGCGTTCCATGGATGGGACGAGTCGTTCAGTTACGCGCTGTACGGAGCGATCCTCATGGTGAAGGCGCTGCCCGTGAAAGGACGTGTCTTTCCGTTGCAGCGCGTCGAGCTGTCGGGCTGGGCGTACGGGCGCGCGGCGCTCGCCGTTGCGGCCGTCTGGCTCGTGGCGCTCCTTGTCGTTTCTGCGGCGGATGCATATAGTTGGTATGTGGCACGCCGGGAGGCAGAGCAATCGGCAGCGGAGCTCGCGCTGCTCTACGGCGACACGCAGCGCATGGAGGACGCGCGCGCGGAAAACGCTTGGATGGACGCGCAGGAGCAAGCGCTGCGCCAGTTGACGGACGAACGCAGTCCGGCCGCCGCTGTGCTCGTTCATCTCGGCACGCAGAATGCGGATGGCGTCTGCCTCGATGACATCACGTTGCAGCAGGGGAAGCCCGTAGAGCTCAAGGGGCGCGCCGTGACGTTCGACGCGCTTTCGTCCTATGTGCAAGGCTTCGAGCGCGACCGCGCATTTTTCCCGGACGGGCCGCTGCTCCGTGATTCGACGCGGCCGGACGGCGACGAGGCGGGCACGGTCGTGTTTTCTATGGAATTGCGATGGGGGAAAGAGCAGGGGGATGCGGATGGAGGAACGTAAGAAGGCCGCGCTCGTGGCAGCTGCTGTCCTGCTCTTGACGGCGGGCTGGTTGTTCTTTTTCCATACGCCGATGCAAGCGGCGACAGAGCGCTGGCAGGCAGAAGCCATGAAGTCGCACGCGCAGCTCATCGACGTGCAGAACTACAAGAACGACAGCGGCAATCTTGCGGCGCGGCAGGCCGAGCAGAAGAAACGCCATGCGTTCCTCGCGAAGGCCTTGCCGGATACGCTGGAGCAGGGCGCGTTCCTCAGCGGCGTGGAACGCCTCGCGCTCGCGGATCATCTCGTGCTCCTCGGCGTGAAGCCGGGCGAAGCGCTCCATCGTGACGACGGCCTGCAGGAGCTGCCCGTGACCGTGACGGCAAGCGGCGATTATTTCTCGCTCCTGGAGTTCCTCAAAGAGCTCGATGCGCAGAAGGCAGGCGGCCGCTTCGTGCTCGTGCGCGGGCTGTCCATCCAGGCGGGGAAGACCGGAGAACCGCTCACGGCGACGCTGTCGCTCTCCGTGTTCGCATCGGCGCGGCAAGCACCGGACTCTTGATTTTCATGTCGTTCTATCATACAATGAATCTCATATTGCAAAACAAGAGGTGGCAGGAATGAGTACTTTGCGTTTTCTGACGGCTGGCGAATCGCACGGCCCTTCGCTCACAGCGATTCTCGAGGGGCTTCCGGCGGGGCTCAAGCTCGACCTTGCACGCATCGACCGCGATCTCGCGCGGCGGCAGCAGGGGTACGGGCGCGGCGGGCGCATGAAGATTGAGAAAGACCACATCGACATCCTCTCGGGCGTGCGCTTCGGCGAGACGCTCGGCGGGCCGGTCTCGCTTTCCGTCCGGAACCGCGATTTCGAGCATTGGACGGATCGCATGGCGGCGTTCGGGAATCCTGCCGGCGAGGCCGTCACTGCGGCGCGTCCCGGCCATGCCGACCTCACGGGTTACAAGAAATACGCGCGCAAGGACATCCGCGATATCCTCGAGCGCTCGAGCGCGCGGGAGACGACGATGCGCGTGGCCGTCGGCGGCGTCTGCAAAGCGTTTTTGCGCGCGCTCGGCATCACGGTCGTCTCGCACGTCACGAAGATCGGCGGCGTCGCGATCGATCCGTCGCACGTCGACCCTGCGGACATCCTCGGCACGGACGCGCTGCTCGATCCTGACGGGCTGAACTGCTATGACAAAGACGCGGAAGAGCGCATGAAAGAGCGCATCCGCGCGGCGATGGCGGCGGGCGATACGCTCGGCGGGACGTTCGAAGTGCTCGCGCGCGGCGTGCCGCTCGGCCTCGGTTCGCACATCCAATGGGACCGCCGCCTCGATGCGCGCCTCGCCGGCGCGATGATGTCCATCCAGGCCATCAAGGGCGTCGAGATTGGCGCGGGCTTCGCGTATGCCGACCAGCCGGGCAGCGCCATGCACGATGAGATGTACATCGACGGCACGCACGTCTACCGCAAGACGAACCGCGCGGGCGGCCTCGAAGGCGGCATGACGAACGGCGAGCCCGTCATCGTGCGCGCTGTCATGAAGCCCATTCCGACGCTCATGCAGCCGCTCCATTCTGTGGACGTCATGAAAAAGGAGCCGGTACTCGCCTGCAAGGAGCGCAGCGACGCCTGCGCCGTCTCGGCGGCCTCCGTCGTCGGCGAGGCCATGGTGGCGTTCGTGCTCGCGCAGGCCGTCATCGAGAAATTCGGCGGCGATGTGATGGTCGATGTGCTGGCCGCGGTCAATGCTTACAAGAAACGCGTAGAAGAGGATTGGTGAGCCGATGAAGAACATCGTCCTGATCGGTTTCATGGGCACGGGCAAGACGAGCACGGGCAAGACGCTCGCAACGCGCCTCGGATTTTCGTTCCTCGACCTCGACCAAGCCATAGAATCGGAGGCGGGCATGACGATCCCGCAGATTTTCGAGCAGTTTGGCGAAGAGGGCTTCCGTGCACGGGAACGCGAAGCCGTTCGCAAGGCGGCCGAGCGGCGCAATACCGTCATCTCCACGGGCGGCGGCGTCGTGAAGAACGCGGAAAATATGAAGGCGCTCCGCGCGCATGGCGTCGTCGTCTGCCTCACGGCTGATGCCGACACGATCCTCGCGCGCACGTCAGCACGCGGCCAGCGGCCCGTGCTCGACGGGCGTGACGATGGCGACCGCCGCGCGGCCGTCGTGGCGCTCATGCAGGAGCGCGCGCCGCTCTATGCGGCGGCGGATTATACGGTCGACACGAGCGAATGGTCGCCGCTGCTCGTCGTCGATGACATCGTGAAGTATTTACGGGGAAGGGGCGCTCTCCATGAATAAGGAAGCTCATCGCATTGTCCGCGTCGAACTCGGGCCGCAGAGCTATGACATCGTCATCGGCCACGAGCTCGGCGCATCGCTCATCGATTTCGTGCGCGGCAAGCGATATTCGCGGCAGGTATTGCTTGTGACGGACGACAACGTCGGCCCGCTCTATGGCGAGCAGGTCGCGGCGCTGCTCGCGGAAGCTGGGCTGCATCCCGTCGTGTATGCCATCCCGGCCGGCGAGAGCTCGAAGACGCTTGCCGTCGCCGAAAAGATTTATACGTGCATCATCGAGCATCGTCTCGACCGCAAATCGCCAGTCTTCGCGCTCGGCGGCGGCGTCGTCGGCGATCTCGCGGGCTTCGTCGCGAGCACGTATATGCGCGGCGTGCCGTTCCTGCAGCTGCCGACGAGCCTCTTGGCACAGGTCGATTCGAGCGTCGGCGGCAAGGTTGCTGTCGACCATGCGCTCGGCAAGAACCTCATCGGCAGTTTTTATCAGCCGGATGCTGTTTTCATCGACCTCGATTTCATGAAGACATTGCCAAAGCGCGAGATAGCGACGGGGCTCGGCGAGATTGTGAAGTATGGCATCATCTATGATGCTTCGTTCTTCGCCTTCCTCGAGCAGCACCCCGATGACGTGCTCGCGCTTGCGCCCGAGGCCGCCGTGCACATGATCGCGCGCTCGTGCGAGATCAAGGCCGCCGTCGTGAGCCAGGACGAAAAGGAAGCCGGCCTGCGCCGCATCTTGAACTTCGGCCATACGATGGCGCACACGATTGAGCAGGAGACGGGCTACGTGCGCTACAACCACGGCGAAGCCGTCGCCATCGGCATGGTCGGCGCGGCGGACATCAGCCGCCGCCTCGGACTCATTGACGCGGCGACGCAAGAGCGCGTCGTCGCGCTCATCCGTCGCCTCGGCCTGCCGACAAAGGCGGAAGGTTGCATGGTCGATGCGATGTACGCAGGCATCTTCCACGACAAGAAGACCGTCAATGGCACGGTCAACTGGGTGCTCATGGACGGCATCGGCCGCACGGTCGTGAAAAATGACGTGCCCGAAGACATCGTGCGCGCGGCCATGGCAGGTGTGCTCGCATAAAATCGTCTCGCATTCTGTTCCAATCTGTGGTAGAATCATGCATTGTGATTGAAAAAACGTTTTGATAAAGGAGGCGGCGCTATGCCGGAGAAAGTCGAGATCTTGGGCGTCCCTGTCGATGCCGTGACGATGGCGGAGGCCGTGTCGCGCGTGGAAGGCTTCATCGCGTCGCGCGAACCGCATCTCATCGCGACAGCGAACGCGGAAATGCTCATGCGCGCGACGCACGACCCAGCGCTCCGCGACATCCTCTGCGACGCGGACATGGTGACACCGGACGGCGCCGGCACGGTCTGGGCGGCGCATCATCTCGGGCACGCGATGCCGGAGCGCGTCGCGGGCTACGACATGGCGCAGGAACTCATGCGCATCGCGCCACAAAAGGGCTACCGCCTCTATTTCTTCGGCTCAGCCCCCGGCGTCGCGGACAAGGCGAAAGCGAAGGCCGAGGCGCTCTATCCCGGCATCGAGATTGTCGGCACGCGCAACGGCTTTTTTACGGAAGCGGACGAGCCGGCCATCGTCGCGAAGATCCAGGCGGCGAAACCGGACATCCTCCTCGCGGCGCTCGGCGTGCCGAAGCAGGAAAAATGGCTGAAGAAATACAAGGACGTGCTCGGCGTGCCGGTCTGCATCGGCGTCGGCGGGACGTTCGACGTCATGGCGGGCGTCATGAAGCGCGCGCCGCACTGGATGCAGCGCGCGAAGCTCGAATGGCTGTTCCGCGGCATGATGCAGCCGAAGCGGGCCGGCCGCCTGCTCGCGCTGCCGAAATTCGTGTTGAAAGTGCACGCCTCGCGAAAGTAGACAAACGCGCTGCTTTCTTTTATAATGAGTCCAGAATTTTTGAGGAGGTGTCCCTTTGACCATCGTTCGAGAGGGCTACCCATTTATCGGCGCGTGCTTTCTGCTGACACTGCTGTTCGGCTTCGGCGTGCATCCGTATGCGGCCATCGTGCCGTTCGTAGTGATGCTGTATTTCTGCTATTTCTTCCGCAATCCGCATCGCACGATCGTGCTGGACGCGTCTGCCATCCTCTCACCAGCCGACGGGACGGTGCAGGAAATCGTGGATTTCGAGCGCGATCCCGACGAGTTCGTCCCCGGCGCGTGCAAGAAAGTCATCATCTTCATGTCCGTTTTTGACGTCCATGTCAACCGCAGTCCGATGGACGGCGAGATCAAGCTGCAGAAATATTTCTGCGGTCGCTTCCGCCCCGCGTACAAGGACGAGGTCGGCTTCGTCAACGAGCACCATCTCATCGGCCTCGAAAACGAGCGCCTGCGCATCACGGTGAAGCAGATCGCCGGCATCCTCGCGCGCCGCATCGTCTCGTGGGTGACGATGGACGACGTGCTGAAGCAGGGCGAGCTTTATGGCATGATCCGCTTCGGCTCGTGCCTCGAAGTCGTCATGCCGGCGGCGGACGTCGACGTGCTCGTGCAGCCAGGAGAGAAGGTCACGGGCGGCAAGACTATCCTCGGACGCATCAAAGAGAACGCTTGAAGATTTGAAAATCAGGGAGTATCTGAAACATGAACTATCGGAGAATCATCCCGAACTTGTGCACGGCTTCGAACCTCGTGTTCGGCATGTGCTCGATGCTGTCGACGCTGCATCATGATTTTTTGCTCGCGTCGATCTTCATTTTCCTTGCGCTCGTCGCCGACGGGCTCGACGGGCGCACGGCGCGTTTTTTCGGCGTGGCGAGCGAGTTCGGCAAGGAGATGGACTCTCTCTGCGACCTCGGTTCGTTCGGCGTCGCGCCGGCATTGCTCGCCTACGAGTTCGTCTTGCATGATTTCGGCATCCTCGGCGCGGTCGTCGCCATCTTCTTTGCGTGCTGCGGCATGTGGCGCCTCACGCGCTTCAACGTGAACGCGAATGCCATTCACGGCTATTTCCAAGGCCTCGCCATCCCCGCCGGCGGCAACATCGTCGCGATGACGACGATGCTTTTCGTGTCGCTCGGCGTCGACCCGCACGTCTTTGGCATCGCGTACCCGATTCTCATGGCCATTGTCGCGTACCTCATGGTCAGCCAGGTGCATTATCCGAATTTCAAGGGCGACGGCGGCGACAAGATGTACCTCGTGCCGAAGATTTTTGCGGCGCTCATGTTTGTTGCAATCGTCTGGGCGGGGCGCGGCGCCGTCTGCCCGGCCGTGTTCGTCGCCGTCTTCTCGACATATGCGGCGTTCGGCATCGTGAACTCGCTGTTTCTGCTTTTCTGCAAGAAGGACTGACGTATGACCCTCACCCATCCGTTCGACATCATCATGGTGCCGATGCAGATCCTCATTTTCCTCTTCACGCTTTATTTCTTCGTCATCGGCTTCTGCGGCATGTGGCGGCGCAAGGAAAAGAAAATCACGACGCCGCGCAAGACGTTCGCGCTTGTCGTCGCCGCGCACAACGAGGAAGTCGTCATCGGCGATCTCGTCGAAAACCTCCAGCAGATCAACTATCCGAAGGACATGTACGACATCTACGTCATCGCGGATAACTGTTCGGACAACACGGCAAAGGTCGCAGAAGATGCCGGCGCGCTTGTGCACGTCCGCACGCATCCGACGAAGAAGAGCAAGGGCTATGCGCTCGACTGGATGTTCGACCGCCTGTTTAAAATGGAAAAGCAGTACGATGCCATCTGCGTCTTTGATGCGGACAACCTCGTGCACCCGCAGTTCCTCATGGAGATGAACAACCGCCTCTGCAAGGGCGACAAGGTCATCCAGGGCTACATGGACGCGAAGAATCCGTATGATACGTGGGTGTCCGGCACATTCGCCATCGCGTTCTGGGTCATCTGCTACATCTCGCATCTCGCGAAGTCGAACATCGGTCTGTCCGCGTGCCTCGGCGGCACGGGCATGTGCTTTGATGTCGAAATCCTGAAGAAACATGGCTGGCAGGCGACGTGCCTGACGGAAGACATGGAATTCACGATGAAGTGCATGGCCGAGGGCATCAAGACGGCCTGGGCGCATGACGCGATCATCTACGACGAGAAGCCGCTGACATTCAAGCAGTCGTGGAACCAGCGCCGCCGTTGGGCGCAGGGTCAGTTCGATGTCGGCAACCGCTTTATCCCGAAGATGCTCAAGGCCGGCTGGAAGCACAAGGACATCCGCATGTGGGATGAGTGCATCTACCTCATGCAGCCACATTTCCTCATGATTTCGACGGTCTTCATCGTCATCAGCTACATCCAGCTCGCGTTCCCGCCGTTCTACACGAACATCTACAACTTCATGCCGTCGCAGCTCATGACGGCCATCATGCTCGGCCAGTACATCCTGCCGATGATCATCCTCATCAAAATCCGAGCCAAGTGGAAATCGTGGCTCTACATGCTGCTGTATCCGGTGTTCATTTATTCGTGGATCCCCATCATCTTCCTCGGGTTCATTCATCGCAACGAGCACGAGTGGAGCCACACGAAGCACACGCGCGCCATGACGATGAGCGACATCGTCGGCAACGTGAAGAATACGAAAAACGTAGGGAAATAACATGTATCAATTAAAAGTACAAGGCGCATTCGAGGCCGCGCACCAGATTCCCGGCTATCCCGGCAAATGCGCGCGCCTGCACGGCCACAACTGGGTCGTCGAGGCGACCGTGCGCGGCACGCAGCTTGACCGACTCGGCATGCTCGTCGATTTCAAGACGGTGAAAGCGGCGCTGGGCGCGGTGCTCGACCGTTTCGATCATCGGTTCTTGAACGAGCTCGAGCCGTTCGCGGGCGGTGTGGCCCCGACGGCGGAAAACTTGGCGCGCATCATTTTTGAAGAGCTCGCGCCCAATGAGGCGTTCGGGCAGGACGGCAGCGATGCGAAGCTCGTGGCCGTCACCGTTTGGGAGTCGCCGAAGTCGAGCGTGACGTATACGGAAAACGAATGATAGAATAAAAGCGAGGCAGAGATCATGGAGAGCGACAGCGAAAACATCATTGAAATCTTTTCCTCCATCCAGGGCGAAGGAAAATATGTCGGATGCCGTCAGGTGTTCGTGCGCTTCGAGGGATGCAACCTCCATTGTGCGTATTGCGATACGGAGCACGATGTCGGCGCGCATCCCACGTGCCGCGTCGAGACGGCGGCGGGCAGCCGCGTGTTCCATCAGCTCGAGAATCCCGTCAGCGTCGATGACGCGGCCGCGCAGATCCAAGCGCTGCTCGTCGAGGCACCGACGCAGGCCGTGAGTTTCACAGGCGGCGAGCCGCTCCTGCATGCGCCGTTCATCCATGCGCTCCACGAAAAAGTTGACGCGCTCATGCCGTTCCTCCTTGAAACGAACGGGACGCTCAGCGAGCCGCTCGCGGCCGTGCTCGACGACATCGACATCATCAGCATGGATCTCAAACTGCCGAGCGCGACTGGCGAAACGCAGTGGGATGCGCACCGCCGGTTCTTGACGCTCGCGCGCCAGAAAGACCTCTACGTGAAGCTCGTGATCGCGGAGGACACGAAGGACGAGGAATTCATCCAGGCCGTGTCGCTCCTCGAGAGCGTCGCGCCGGATGCGTTGCTCGTCCTCCAGCCCGTGACACCGTGCGGCGGCGTCAAAGCCTGCCCGCCGGAGCGCGTGCTCGCGATGCAGGCCGAGGCGATGCGTCATCTGCACGACGTGCGCGTCATCCCGCAGACGCATAAATTCATCGGACAGCTGTAAGGAAGGTTTCGTTTGCATATCGTTTTGGTAGAGCCGGAGATTCCCGGCAACACGGGCAACATCGCGCGCCTCTGCGCCGCGACGGGCATGGAGCTCCACCTCGTGCGTCCGCTCGGGTTTTCGACGGATGAAAAGCATCTGCGCCATGCGGGGCTCGATTATTGGCATCTCGTGCGCGTGTATTATCACAATTGTTTCGCGGAAGTCGCCGTGATGTATCACGGTCACGCGTTCCATTATCTGTCGACCAAAGCGCCGCGCGCCTATACGGAAGCAGCATATGGCGCGGATGATTTTCTCGTGTTCGGCAAGGAATCGAAGGGGCTGCCGGAAGACCTCTTGCAGATGGTATGGGATCGCGCCGTGCGCATCCCGATGATCGCGGAGGCGCGGTCGCTGAACTTGTCGAATTCCGTGGCGATCGTGGCGTACGAGGCGCTCCGCCAGCAGCAGTTTGCCGGCCTCTCGGATGCCGGTCCGGGTCTACATATTTGAGATGGGATGGATACGATGAAAGAAAACATGGAAGCGTTCGTCCGCGATCTGCGGACGTTTTTGTCATCGGAGCACGTGCTCGCTGACGAGCCGATGCGGTTGCACACGACGTTCGAGATCGGCGGACCGGCCGACGTGCTCGTGCTGCCGGGCTCGATGGACGAAGTCGCTCACGTGCTGCGGCTCGTGAAAGCGCACGATGTTCCTGTGACGCTGCTCGGCAACGGCTCAAACGTGCTCGTGCTCGACGGCGGCATCCGCGGCGCCGTCGTGAAGTTCAACCATCCGATGTCAGACATCCGTGTCGACGGCACGCGCATCGTGGCCGGCGCTGGCGCGCTCCTCAAGGACGTGTCCGCCGTCGCAGCGTCGCATGGCCTCACAGGGATGGAATTCGCCTGCGGCATCCCGGGCAGTCTCGGCGGCGCCGTGTTCATGAACGCCGGCGCGTATGATGGCGAAATGAAGAACGTCGTGGCGCGCGTGCGCTCCGTTACGGCGGACGGCGATCTTGTCGAACGCGAAGCGGCGGACATCGACCTCGGCTACCGCCACAGCGTCTTTCAGACGAACGGCGAAGCGATTTGCGAAGTCGAGTTGCAGTTGGCAACCGGCGTGCAGGCGGACATCGATGCGAAGATCGCGGACTTCACGGCGCGCCGTGAATCGAAGCAGCCGCTCGAGCTCGCGAGCGCTGGCTCGACATTCAAGCGGCCGACGGGGTATTTCGCCGGCACGCTCATCCAGGAGACGGGGCTCAAGGGACTGACGGTCGGGCGCGCGCAGGTCTCGACGAAGCATGCGGGCTTCGTCGTGAACCTCGGCGGCGCTACGGCGTCTGACGTCCTCGGCGTCATCCACGAAGTCCAGCGCCGCGTCAAGGCGGCGCACGGCGTCGAGCTCCATCCAGAAGTGCGCATCCTCGGCGAGGCGGAGTGACCGTTGCCATCGCCTATCTATGAAAGGCACACCACTATGAAATTTTTGAAACCCCTTGCGGCGTTCCTGCTCTGCATGTCCTTGCTGCTGCTTGCGGGATGCGGCAATCAGAATGCGTCGGGCGACAGCGCGTCGGCTTCCGGTGCGTCCTCTGCTTCCAGCCAAACGTCATCCGTTTCTGGTACGCTTACGGTGAAGATGCTCAACGTCGGCCAGGGCGACGCCATCCTCATCGAGACACCGGAGCAAACGGTGCTCATCGACACGAGCGATGTCGACGAACGCGACAAGCTCAAGAAAGAACTCAAAAAAGCCGGTGTCAAGAACATCGACAAGGTCATCCTCACGCATCCGCATGCCGACCACATCGGCGGCATGGATGTCCTGTTCGACGGCGGGTACAAGATCGGCATGATTTACGACAACGGCATGCCGTCGACGTCGAAGCTCTTCACCGGATACCTCAAGAAGGCGAAAGCGCAGGGCGTCAAGCGTCAGGGCCTCAAGGCCGGCGACGTGCTCGACCTCGGCGGCGGCGCGCGCTTCGAAGTGCTGAGCCCGGGCGCCGACCTCGTCAAGCAGGGCCAAGCGAAAGGCTACAAGCACGATCCGAACAACGAATCCGTCGTCGGCCGCCTCGTGTTCGGCAGCTTCACGATGCTGTTCACGGGCGATGCGGAAAAAGAGACGGAGGCGGCCATCCTGCAATCGCATCGCGACGGCGTCAAGAGCCTCGTGCTCAAGGCGCCGCATCACGGCAGCCACACGTCGTCGTCGAAAGCGTACCTCGATGCCGTCCAGCCGGAGGTTTGCCTCATCTCGTGCGGCGCGGGCAATGACTACGGCCATCCGCACAAGGAGACGCTCGCCGCATACAAGAAGATAAAGGCTCGGATGTTCGAGACGGACAAGAACGGCACGATCACGATCACGACGGATGGCAAGACGTATGATGTGAAGGGAGAAAAGTGAATGATTTCTGCGTACATCGACCGCTTTGAAGAAGACAAGGCCGTCTTGCTCTTGGGCGACGACATGAAAAAAGTGAATTTCCCGAAAAGCTATCTGCCGGACGGCCTCGCAGAAGGCGATTACATCACGATGGACATCGCCTATGACAAAGAAGCGACGGAAGCTGCGGAAGAAGAAGCACGCAAGCTCATGAGCGAGGAATAAGGCACATGATGCAACATCTTTGGAAAAAACTGTTTTTGCTGTTTGTCTGCACGGTCGCGCTACCGTTTTTTGCGTCGGCGACGGCGTCCGCGGCGCGGCAGCAGCCCGTCCACGAATTGAATTACTTCCAGTCGTACGCGACGAAGGTCGACGGCGCCGACGCCTGGCGCATCGAAATCGGCCTGAACGCCTCGGACGTGAAGTACGAGATCCGCCAAAAAACGCTGCTCAAGAAAGAAGTCGTCGTCGACCTCGCCGATACTGTGCGCGGCAACCTCAAGCAGCACATCGTCCAGTCGAGTGCAATCGTCAAGGACATCCGCATCGATGAAACGGGCGACCGCCATACGGAACTCCACATCGCGCTCGATCCGTCGTTCGGCGAAGCAGCCGTGAACGTCACGGTGCTCGATGCCGACCGCCGCGCGCGCAAGCCGTTCCGCCTCGCCATCGACATTTATCCGAAGCCTAAAGAACCGGAAGCGCCGTCCGTCGACGGCGTCAAAGGGCACACGATCGTCCTCGACGCCGGACATGGCGGCAGCGACACGGGCGCCGTCGGCCCGTCGGGCGTGACGGAAGCGAGCGTGACGCTCGCTGTTACGCAGGATCTCCAGCGCATCCTCGAGGCTTCGGGCGCGCGCACGGCCATGACGCGCGACACGGATGTCGATGTTTACGGCCCGAACGCCACGGACGGGCAGGAACTGCAGGCGCGCGTCGATGTCGGCGAGCGCACGCCGGGCGCGGAAGTCTTCCTCAGCATCCATTGCAACGCGTTCTCCAACGCGGACGCGAATGGCCTGGAGACGTACTACTGCGCAGGCTCGGCGCGCGGCGCGCGTCTCGCGACCCTCCTCAATGAAGAGCTCGCGCGTGCGGGCGGCCGCCGCAACCGCGGCGTCAAGACGGCGAACTTCTACGTTATGCGCCACTCGTCCATGCCGGCATCGCTCGTCGAACTCGCGTTCGTCACGAATCCCGCCGAGGAAGCGCTGCTCTCGGATCCCGACTACCAGCAGCAGCTAGCCATGGCGCTCGCCATTGGGCTCAGCCGTTATTTCACGGAACGTTGAGTGATAGAACAGAAGGTGTTTCTCATGAAAAACTGGTTGCGGGTCCTGCCTGCGCTTTTCATCATCTCTTTGCTCGTCTTCGCTGCTGGGTGCGGCACGCAAGCGCCGGGCGGTGCATCAACGTCTGGTAGCACGGCATCATCGAGCTCGTCCAGCAGCGCGGCTGCACAGGCCGCATCGTCGTCGTCTGCAGCGAAACAGGCGGCGGATGCGCAAACGTTGACCGTAAGCGTCTATTATCCGAACGAGCAGGGCACGAAGCTCCTCGCCACGCCGCGTAAGATCGAGACGAGCAGCAGCAAGGACAAATACACGGCTGCGCTTGAATCGCTCATGAAAGGCCCCACGGAAAAAGGTCAGACGGCCATCTTCCCGAAGAAGGCGAAGCTCCTTTCCGTCACGATGAAGAACGGCACGGCCGTCGTGAATTTCAGCAAGGAGCTCCAGACGAATTTCGTCGGCGGCTCGACCGGCGAAGAGATGCTCGTCGGCTCGATCGTCAACACACTGACGGAATTCTCCGAGGTCAAGAATGTGCACATCCTCGTCGAGGGGAAGAACATCGAGACGCTCAGCGGCCACATGGATCTTTCCCTGCCCATTTCGCGCATGACGAATGTGCTCTGACCTATATCTTGTGTTTCGTCGCGTTTTGTGCTAAGATGTTTGGGTATGGGTTTTCCCATATTGCAATTGATTATTCAACAGGAGGTCATCCCAAAAGATGAAAGTTTCAGCAGAAAAGATAGAGAACCAGCAGGTCGTCCTGACGATTGAAGTCGAAAGTGCCGATCTCGACAAGGCTGAGAACCGCGCTTGTACGCGCCTCGCGAACCAGGTGAAGATCCCCGGCTTCCGCAAGGGCAAGGCGCCGCGCATGATTGTCGAGCGCCACGTCGGCAAGCAGGCCGTTCTGCAGGAAGCGTTTGACCTCCTCGCGCCGAAAGCCATCGAAGACGCGATGAAAGACCAGAGCATCGAATCCATCGTCACGCGTCCGCAGGTCGACATCGTCACGCTCGAAGAGGGCAAGGATGTCGTGTTCAAGGCGACGGTCGTGCCGCGCCCTGCCATCACGCTCGGCGAATACAAGGGCCTCAAGATCGAGAAGAAAGTCGACGAGGTCACGGACGAAGACGTCCAGCACCAGATCGAGCATATCGCGGATCATCAGGCGAAGATGGTCGACGCACCGGAAGGCGCAGCGGTCGAAGACGGCGACTTCACGACGCTCGACTACAAGGGCGAGATCGACGGCGTGGCGTTCGAGGGCGGCGAAGGCAAGGACTATCCGCTGCAGATCGGCTCGAAGAGCTTCATCCCGGGCTTTGAGGACCAGCTCATCGGCCTCCATGCCGGCGAGGAAAAAGACGTCAACGTGACGTTCCCGGAAGAGTATCATGCGAAAGACCTCGCGGGCAAGGCGGCGGTCTTCCATTGCAAGATCAACAGCATCAAGCGCAAGGAACTGCCGGAGATCAACGACGAATTCGCGAAAGCATCCAGCAAGTTCGAGACGCTCGATGCGCTGAAGGCGGATATCCGCGAGAACCTCCAGAAGAACGCGGAGCGCAAGGCCGAAGATGCACAGAAAGAACAGGCGCTCGAGACGGCGACGAACAACACGACGGTCGACATCCCGCCCGTCATGATCGACAACGAAGTCGAGCGCATGATCCGCGAGATGCAGATGCGCCTCGCGCAGCAGGGCATGCAGCTCGAGCAGTACCTCCAGTTCGCCGGCACGGACATCGCGAAGCTGCGCGACACGTACCGCGAGACGGCGGAGAAGAACGTCCGCACGGGCCTCATGCTCGAGGAAGTCGCGAAAGCGGAGAACATCAAAGTTGATGCCGCCGACCTCGACAACGAAGTGCAGATGATGGCGGCCGCGTATGGCGCAACGCCGAAGCAGGTCAAGAAGATCATCACGGAGCAGGGAAGACTTAACGATCTCGTCGCAACGGTCGCCCGCAACAAGACGATGCAGTTCATCTTTGACAATATCGCTGAGTGATTTCCCACAGGGGGAAGACAGATATGAATTATGTACCTATGGTCGTCGAGACCTCGAACCGCGGCGAGCGCGCGTATGATATTTACTCGCGCCTGCTGAAAGACCGCATCATCTTCCTCGGCGGCGCGATTGACGACGCAGTCGCCAATA
This sequence comes from Selenomonas sp., assembly GCF_022771645.1. GTDB lineage: Bacteria > Bacillota > Negativicutes > Selenomonadales > Selenomonadaceae > Selenomonas_C. The sequence continues at coordinate 46,030 of NZ_JALFCU010000031.1, read as the reverse complement.
CCGTCGTCGCGCAGATGCTGTTCCTCGAGTCCGAGGACCCGGACAAGGACATCTACCTCTACATTAACAGCCCGGGCGGCGTCGTGACAGCAGGACTCGCCATCTATGACACGATGCAGTATATAAGGCCCGACGTCTCGACCATCTGCATCGGCCAGGCGGCGAGCATGGGCTCCGTGCTGCTGACGGCCGGTGCGAAGGGCAAGCGCTTTGCGCTCCCCATGTCGCGCATCATGATCCACCAGCCGCTCGGCGGCGCACAGGGCCAGTCGACGGACATCCAGATCCAGGCGAAAGAGATCCTGCGCATCCGCGAAGTCATCAACGAGATCCTCGCGGACACGACGGGCCAGAAGATCGAGAAGATCGTTGAGGACACGGAGCGCGACAACTTCATGACGGCAGCCGAGGCGAAAGCGTACGGCCTCATTGACGAGGTTATTACGCGCAAGGCGGCCGGCAAGACGGAAAAGACGGACAAGGCTGAGAAGCCGGCGAAGACCACGAAAACCTCCAAGGCGAAAGCCGAAGACTGAGGGGTGAGCTTATGTTGAAGTTCGGCGAGGAAAAGGGGCAGCTCAAATGCTCGTTCTGCGGCAAGACGCAGGATCAGGTCCGCAAGCTTGTCGCGGGTCCCGGCGTCTACATCTGCGACGAATGCATCGAGCTCTGCAATGAGATCATTGCGGAAGAATTCAGCGAAGATGTCGAAGTGGAGCTCAAGGATGTCCCGAAGCCGCGCGACATCCGCGCCATTCTTGACCAGTATGTCATCGGACAGGACGAGGCGAAGAAGACTCTCTCCGTCGCGGTCTACAACCACTACAAGCGCATCAATATGGCACAGCCGAAAGGCGATGACGTCGAGCTCCAGAAGTCGAACATCCTCATGATCGGCCCGACGGGCAGCGGCAAGACACTCCTCGCGCAGTCGCTCGCGCGCATCCTCAACGTGCCGTTCGCCATCGCGGACGCGACGTCGCTCACGGAGGCCGGCTACGTCGGCGAAGATGTCGAGAACATCCTCCTGAAGCTCATCCAGGCGGCGGACTACGACATCGAGAAGGCGCAGCGCGGCATCATCTACATCGATGAGATTGACAAGATCGCGCGCAAGTCTGAGAACCCTTCCATCACGCGCGATGTCTCGGGCGAGGGTGTGCAGCAGGCGCTTCTGAAGATCCTCGAGGGCACGCATGCTTCCGTGCCGCCGCAGGGCGGGCGCAAGCATCCGCACCAGGAGCTCATCAGCATCGACACGACGAACATCCTGTTCATCTGCGGCGGCGCGTTCGACGGCATCGAGAAGGTCATCGAGAGCCGCCTCGGTGCGAAGCAGCTCGGCTTCGGTGCGAACATCGCGTCGCACAAGGAGAAGAGCATCGGCGACGTCCTGCGCCACGTCCTGCCGGAAGACCTCTTGAAGAACGGCCTCATCCCGGAGTTCATCGGCCGCCTGCCGGTCGTCGTGACGCTCGACGCGCTCGACGAGGACGCGCTCGTGGAAATTCTCACGCAGCCGCGCAACGCGCTTGTGAAGCAATATGCGAAGCTCCTCGAGATGGACGGCGTGAAGCTGTCGTTCGACGACGAGGCGCTGCGCCTCATCGCAAAGGAAGCGCTCAAGCGCAAGACGGGCGCGCGCGGCCTGCGCAGCATCATCGAAGGCATCATGCGCGACGTCATGTACGACGTGCCGTCCGTCGATGGCGCGTCGGCGTGCCGTGTGACGAAAGAGACGGTTGAACAGCATCAGACGCCGGTCGTCACGATCGACAAGAAAAAGCCGAAGGCGCAAGAAGCCACGGCATGACCACACGAAAAGAAAGCCTCTCCTTTGCGGAGAGGCTTTTTTCGGAGCAAAAGACAGGAGGCTGCTCATGGAAGCACAGGAAGTCATCATCACACAGGCGAGCTATCTCGCGTCCGCCGTCAACCCGTCGCAATATCCCGTCGTGCGCCTGCCGGAGTTCGTCTTCATCGGCCGCTCGAATGTCGGAAAGTCATCGCTGATCAATTCGCTGACGCGCGTGAAAAATCTCGCGCGCGTGTCATCGCAGCCGGGCAAGACGCAGACGATCAATTTCTATGAGCTCGGCGCAAAGCGGGCCGGCGCAGACGAGCGGAAAAATTTCTACCTCGTCGACCTGCCGGGCTACGGCTATGCGAAGACGGCAAAGGGCAACCGCAAGATCTGGGCGAAGTTCATCGAGGAATATCTGACGACTTCGAAAGAATTGCAATTCGTCTGCCAGCTCATCGACATCCGCCACGCGCCGATGGCGTCGGACATCGACATGTTCCGCTGGCTCGTCGCGCGCGGCATCCCCGTGCTCGTCATCGCGACGAAGGCCGACAAGCTCGGCAAGACGGCGCGGGAAAAGCAGGTCCGTGTCATAAAGCAGGCGCTCGGCGTGCCGGAACTGTCCGTGCTGCCGTACTCGTCGCTGAAAAATGAAGGCCGTTCAGATTTGCTTGACGTGCTCGGGGACGCCCTGCTACAATAAATTCAATGAATCGGATTCATAAATCCGTACGGCGCGGCATGGTGTTGCGCTGCTCGTTGAGAGGGGGCCGTTCCATGAAGACGTTATCCGCATTCGACAAAGCGCTCTTGAACCTGTTGCAGGCACATCTCCCCGTCTGCAGCCATCCGTTCGCGAAGCTCGGGGAAGAGCTCGGGGCGGACGAGGCGACGGTGCTCGCGCATCTGAAGGCGCTCCAGGCCGCCGGCTTCCTGCGCCGCATTGGCACGTTCTTCAACTCGGCGCAGCTCGGCTACGAGGGCACGCTCGTCGCGATCGAAGTCGATGCGTCGGCGATGCAATCGGTCGCCGAGGCGGTCAACCGGTATCCCGGCGCGACGCACAACTACGAGCGCGAGGGGAAGTACAACCTCTGGTTCACGCTCCTGACGCCGGACGCCGCCATGGAGAAAGCGATCTTGCGCGAGGTGCGGGCGTTGCCTGGCGTGCGCGGCATGATGAACCTCAAGGCGCGCAAGAAGTACAAGATCAACGTGCAGTTCCAGTTGAAATGAATTTTTCGGATGAATGTTTTTGAGGTGATGCGCGCGTGACGCAGAAGCAGGACATGAGCGAGCTCGACAAGGCGGTCGTGCGCGCGCTTCAAGGGGATTTTCCCCTCGTGCCCGAGCCGTACAAGGAGCTCGCGGCGCGCGCCGGCGTGACGGAGGACGTGTTCCTCGAGCGCGTGCGGGCGTTTTCCGAGCGCCGCATGATCCGCAAGATGGGCGCGGTGCTCCGCCATCGAGAAGTCGGCTTCGCGTCGAACGCGCTCTGCGCGTGGGAGGTGCCGGAGGAGCGTCTCGATGATGTTGCGACGGCCATGGCCGCATCGCCCTCGGTCTCGCATTGTTACGACCGCAACACGGCGCCGGGCTGGCCGTACAACCTCTACACGATGATCCACGGCCACAGCCGCGAGGAATGCGAGGCGATTGCGGAAAAACTCGCGAGGGAGAACCAGGTACAGAACCGTGTCATGCTCTACTCGAAGAAAGAGTGGAAGAAGACGTCGATGAAATATTTCAGCGAATGAGCGAGACGGAACGAGCTTCCGTCTCACTTTTCTTTTGTGCGAAAATATGATAGAATGACTTCCATGCAAATTTGTGCGCAACAGGCGCATGCAGGAAAACAAAAAGGACAGGTGGCAGCGATGGTTTCTGAAAAAATGTATGAGCTCGGAACAAAAAAATCGACGATCCGCACGATTTTTGAGTTCGGCCGCAAGCGCGCGGCCGAGGCCGGCGAGGACGCCGTGTTCGATTTCAGCCTCGGCAATCCGAACGTGCCGACGCCGGCGTTCATTAAGGAAGCTGCCATCGACATTCTGGATAGCTGGGAGCCGAACGCGATCCACGGCTACACGGTCGCGCCGGGCGCGCCGCATGTGCGCGAGGCGGTCGCGAAGAGCTTGGATCGTCGGTTCGGCATGGACTATGAGGGCAAAAACATCTTCATGACGGCCGGCGCCGCCGCGTCCATCACGATCTGCTTCAAGGCGCTCTGCGAGGCGGGCGACGAGTTCATCACGTTCGCGCCGTTCTTCCCGGAGTATCGCTGCTTCGTCGAGTCGGTCGGCGGCAAGCTCGTCGTCGTGCCGCCGCGCCCCGCAGACTGGCAGATTGATTTCGCCGCGTTCGAGCGGCTGCTGACGCCGCACACGAAGGCCGTCATCGTCAATTCGCCGAACAATCCGAGCGGTGCGATTTATTCGGAAGAGACGATCCGGGAGCTCGCGTCCATCCTGAAGCGGAAGGAACAGGCGTACGGGCATCCGATTTTCATCATTTCCGACGAGCCGTACCGTGAGATCGCGTTCGACGGCCTCGTCGTGCCGTACATCCCGAAGTATTATGACGACACGCTCGTCTGCTATTCGTACAGCAAGTCGTTCTCGCTGCCGGGCGAGCGCATCGGTTACATCGCCGTGCCGGACAGCGTCGCGGATTTCGGCGCGGTCTTCGGGGCCATCGCCGGCGCGGCGCGCGTCGTGACGCACGTCAATGCGCCGTCGCTCTGGCAGTACGTCGTCGCGCGCTGCGTCGACGAGCCGTCCGACATTTCGAAATATGTTGAGAACGGCAAGCTGCTCTATGACGGCCTTGTGAGGGCCGGCTTCACGTGCGTGAAGCCGCAGGGCGCATTCTACTTGTTCCCGAAATGCCTGGAAGACGATGATGCGGCGTTCTGCGAGCGCGCGAAGAAGTACGGCCTGCTCCTCGTGCCGGGCGCGGACTTCGGCGCGCCGGGCTATTTCCGCGCGGCGTATTGCATCAAGACGGACACGATCCGCCGCTCGCTGCCGCTGTTCCAGCAGCTCGCTGACGAGTACAAGAAATAATTTCTGTCACTGGGAGTCTTTCGCGCATGGCGAATATCTTTGAAACCGTAGCACGTTATTACGAAGCGGACGGGGAGGCGGAGGCCATCCTGCCGCAGGCGACGATCGAGCGATACCTGCGCCGCCAGCTCTGGCGCGGCATGCCGCAGGAGGACCTCGAGATGGTCTTCGCGCTCGCGGCGCACGCGATGGAGCTGGCCGCGATGATGGGGCTCGAGGGACTGGACGAATTCGAGCCCGACGACCTGCAGGAAGACGTCGACATGTTTTTCTTGGAGCATGAGGACGTGCCGCCGACGGAAGAGAACGTGATGCACGCCATCGGCCTGCTCGCGTCGTTCCTGACGTACCTCCATCCGGAGGAAGAAGCGGACATCGGACGCAAGATCGAGAAAACGCGGGCGGCATATTATGCGGATGGCGAGTTCATCGACCCGACGCTTGCATATGACGAGGATGACGATGATTTCATTTTGCAGGGAAACCTGCTGGAAGAGCTCGAACCGGCCGAGATCGATGAGGTCGTCAACGAGTTGCTGCAGGCCATCCAGGTCTTTTTCCGCGCGCCGGCGTATCATGACGATCTCCAGCGGGCGATGATGCTCTACTTCGGCCCTGTCCGCATGAATGAAGATCCAGAAAACGTGGACGAGGAGACTATGCAGCGCGACTTGCAGGGCTTCTGGGATTTTTTCCTGTTCGATTACCACATGATCGCGCAGGACCGGCTGCCGTTGCGCGTGTTTTTCGATGCGCGGAAGAAAGAGCTGCCTGAGGTGCAGCTCGGCGTCTTGCGCGATCTCCTCGATTCCACGTTCACGATATTTTACATCGAGCATCTCGAGGGCGATACCGCCCTTTGCCGCGCCTTGTTCACGGATGAGGAGATGGAGCTGCCGCGCCCGGAGACGGGCGGGCAGGATCCGCGCAAGACGCTGCTGTATGGCCATGTCCATGCCGACGGCGTCATGCTGCTCAATTACATCATGATCGTGCCGGCGACCGCCGCGCTCCGCCACCGCATCCAGGAGGAAATCGAGCGCTTGCACGCGATTTACTGCATGCAGAAGCCCGGCGCGAGCATGGAAGCATTCTTCCGTCGTCACGCGGCCGCCGTGCGCCATGTCATCCAGAACATGACGTCGTACGCGCAGCTGACCATCGTGCCGGAGATCGAGCCAGCAGCGCCCGTCGATGCGCCGGACGTGCCGCAGGCGCTCCAGCCGGCGGCTGCCCGTTTGCGCGAGCATGCGAAGGCGCTGCATTTTTCCGCCTATGAGCAGGCGACGTTGCTGCGCCTCTACCGCGATGCCGTGTATGCGGAGGGCAGCTCGGCGCATGCGACGGAGAACGCGTTCCTCGCGGCCGCAATCTTGTACTTCGCCATCCAGAACGTGAAGGACATCGGCGACGTTGAATCGTTTTTTGCGGCCTTGGATGCGGAGAAAGAGGCGGTCGTGACGGAATTGTCGCATCTGTTTGTCGTGCTCGGCATGCTGCACCCCGATCCGCGCTATCTCACGGAACTGGGGTTCGTGCACCTGTTGTTTCAGAAGCCAGCGGCGCCGGAGCCGTCGGCGGATACGAAAGGAGGATGGCCGCGATGAAGACGGTATCGCAAGAAGAAAACGGACGCGCGGCACTCGGCACGCTGTTGCGCGAGCATTTTGAGTGGATGCATCGCCATCCCGAACTATCGTTCGAAGAAACGGAAACGACAAAGCACGTGCGAGATGTCCTCGTAGCGCATGGCGTTCGCATTCTCGATGTGCCGATGAAGACCGGACTCGTGGCGGAGGTTGGCCATGGCGCACCTATCATCGCGCTTCGCGCCGACATCGACGCGCTGCCCATCACGGAAGCGACGGGGCTGCCGTACGCGTCGGAATGCCCCGGCAAGATGCATGCCTGCGGCCATGATTTCCACACAACGGCCGTGCTCGGCGCCACGCTCCTGCTCAAGGCGCACGAAAGCGAGCTCCGGGGGACGGTCCGCATCGTGTTCCAGCCCGGGGAGGAAGCGCCCGGCGGTGCAAAGGTCGTGCTCGATACGGGCTGCCTCGCGGACGTCACGGCGATGTTCGGCCTGCATTGCTCGCCGCGCCTCGAGGCCTGCACGATCGGCATCACGGCGGGGGCGCTCACGGCCTCGGTCGACCGCTTCACGATCCGTTTCCTCGGGCGCGGCACGCACGCTGCGCATCCCGAGGCTGGCATCGACCCGATCGTCTGCGCCGCCGCGTTCATCCAGGCCGCGCAGACGATCGTCAGCCGCAACATCGAGCCGTTCGACGCTGGTCTCGTCAGCATCACGCACGTCGCGGCGGGCAACACGTGGAACGTCATCCCCGACGCCGCGCTCGTCGAGGGCACGACGCGCAGCATGACGGCAGCGAACCGCGCGCTGATCAAGGAACGCCTCTATGCGCTCGCGGAAAACATCGCCGTTGCGCACGGCGTTGCGGCCAACATCGACTGGTACGCGGGCCCGCCAGCGACGGATAACACCGCTTCTTGGGCGGAGCTCGCAAAAGAGACGGCCGAGGCGCAGCAGCTCGCCGTTTTACAGGCGCCGCCGTCGCTCGCCGGTGAGGATTTCGCGTTTTATCAGGAGACGATCCCGGGCGCGTTCGTGCTCGTCGGCACAGGAAAATCAGCGGCGAACCACAACCCGCAGTTCCGCGTCGACCCGGCTGCGCTCCTGCCGACGGCCGTGTATCTCGCAGAGCTGGCAAAGCGGGCGATGGACGCATGACGATGCAGCTCACGAATCCTGTCCAGACCATCAAGGGCGTCGGGCCGAAGAAGGCGAAGCTCCTCGCGAAGCTCGGCATCACGAGCCTCCGCGACCTGCTGACGGATTACCCGCGCGCGTATGAAGACCAATCCGTCCAGACGCCGATCGCGAACCTCGTGCCGGGCGAGCAGGCGACGTTCGCCGGGACAATCGCAAATGTCACGGAGAAGCGCGCCGGCCGCCGCAGCATGATGATCCTCACGGCGCTCGTCGGCGACGGCACGGGCTATGTGCAGGTCACGTGGTTCAACCAGCCGTTCCTCAAGCAAAAGCTCAAGGCGGGCCGCCGCGTCCTCGTGACCGGGCGGCCCGCTTTTGCATATGGCGGACGCGGCCAGCTCGCGGTCAGCCAGATCCATTCGTATGAATTTTTAGATGACGGCGCAGACGGAAAAGATCATCTCGGCATCCTGCCCGTGTACGCCGCGACGGACGGGCTAAACCAGCGGTTTTTCCGCACGGCGGTGCGTGCGCTGCTCGATGCGAAGCCCGAGCTACCCGAAGTCCTGCCGCAGGATGTCATCCGGGCGTATCACTTGCTGCCGCGCCGTGAGGCATTTACGAACATCCATTTTCCCGAAGATGCCGAAAGGTTGAAGGCGGCACGCCGCCGCCTGGCGTTCGAGGAGCTCTATCTCATCCAGTGCGGGCTTTTGCTGCTCAAAAAAGCGGCGGCCGAGCAGCAGACGGGCGTCCGCCATCTGCCGTGCAGCCGCCTGTCGTGCACAGTCCTTGAGCGCCTGCCGTTTTCGCTGACGGCCGGGCAGGCGGCGGCGTGGCAGGACATCTGCCGCGACATGGAGCAGCCCGCGCCGATGCGCCGCCTCGTACAGGGGGACGTCGGCTCGGGAAAGACCGTGCTCGCGCTCCTCGCGCTCGTCAAGACGGTCGAGAACGGCTGCCAGGGCGCGCTCATGGCGCCGACGGAAATCCTCGCGCGCCAGCATTATGACGCGTTCACGCAGCAGCTCGCAACGACGGACGTCCGCGTCGGTTTCCTCTCGGGTCATCTCACGCCGCGCGAGCGTCAGACGATGCACGAGCGCATCGCCGCGCACGACGTCGACATCGTTATCGGCACGCACGCGCTGCTCTCGGACGGCGTGCAGTTCGCGAAGCTCGGCCTCGTCGTCACGGACGAGCAGCACCGCTTCGGCGTCGCGCAACGCTCGGCGCTCGAAAAGCGCAGCGACGTCACGCCGGACGTGCTCGTCATGACGGCGACGCCGATCCCGCGCACGATGACGCTGACGGTCTACGGCGACCTCGACGTCTCGCAGATCAAGGAACTGCCGCCCGGCCGCCAGCCCATCCGCACGTTCGTCCGCACGACGGACCGCCGCCCGCTCATTTACAAGTATGTCCGCACGCAAGCCGAGCAGGGCAGGCAGGCCTACGTCGTCTGCCCGCTCATCGAAGCGGAGGGCGACAGCGACCTGCCATCGGCAGAGGAGGTCTACGACGAGCTGCGTTACGGCATCCTGCGCGGCATCCCCGTCGGCCTCGTCCACGGCCGCATGAAGGACGCGGAAAAAGACGCGGTCATGCAAGCGTTCTACGACAACAAGGTCGCCGTCCTCGTCTCGACGACCGTCATCGAGGTCGGCGTCAACGTGCCGAACGCGACGATCCTCGTCGTCGAGCACGCCGACCGCTTCGGCCTCGCGCAGCTGCACCAGCTGCGCGGCCGCATCGGGCGCGGCACGCACGCATCCTTCTGCATCCTCGTCTCGGACAACAAGGGCGAGCAGGCGCAGCAGCGCCTCGGCATCCTGGCCGCGACGCAGGACGGCTTCGCGCTCGCCGAAGAAGACCTCCGCCTGCGCGGCCCCGGCCAGTTCTTCGGCACGCACCAGCACGGCCTCCCGGACCTCAAGATCGCTGACGTCCTCCAAGACACGGACATCCTGCTCGAAGCGCGCAAAGCCGCGCAGGAGACGCTCGGGAGAAAAGAAAACCTGTCCTTCGTTCTGCCGATTCTTTCGGAGGCATACAAAGAGCAGTTCGAACATATCACAGATACGTGAAAAACGAGCAATTCCACAACGCACCCATGAGGCCGCGAGAACCATTGTAACTTCGGAAGTCCCCGCCTGACTGCGAGCAAGGAAAAACTTCGCGAGCGCAACTCATCCCCACAAAATGTACATCTTGACACATCTCGCGCACATGGGTTACAATGGGGACAAATTTTTGTTGGAGGCGCATATTTTTGACGACGGTTTTGGTAAATGGTGCTTGCGGCCGCATGGGGCAGGCCGTGCTCAAAGCGGTGCAGGACGATGCGGATTTGAAACTCGTGGGCGCAGTCGATCTTACGGGCGGCGCGGATGCCGGCGAGCTCGTCGGCTTGCCGCATGCCGGCGTGACGGTCGAAACGGATCTCGCAGCGGCGCTCGCTCGCTTGCATCCTGAGGTCATGGTCGATTTCACGCAGCCGGATGTCGTGTTCGAGAACGTCAAGACGGCGCTCGCAGCGAAGGTCTCGCCCGTCGTCGGCACAACTGGCCTCACGGACGCGCAGAAAGACGAAATCCGCAAGCTCGCGGAAGCGAATGACACGCCGGCGTTCATCGCGCCGAACTTCGCCATCGGCGCCGTGCTCATGATGGTCATGGCGAAGCAGGCCGCGAAATATATGCCCGATGTCGAGATTATCGAGCTCCATCACGACAAGAAGCTCGACGCGCCGTCCGGTACGGCCGTGCAGACGGCGCAGATGATCGCGGAGGTCCGCGCGGCACATCAGCAGGGGCATCCGGACGAGAAGGAGAAACTCGCGGGTGCGCGCGGCGCGAACATCGACGGCATGCATATCCACAGCGTCCGTCTCCCCGGCTACGTCGCGCATCAGGAAGTCATTTTCGGCGGCCTCGGCCAGACGCTATCCATCCGTCACGACTCTATGAACCGCGAGTCGTTCATGCCCGGCGTCGTGCTCGCAGCGAAGAAAGTCCGCAGCCTCACGGGGCTGACCGTCGGCCTCGACAAATTGCTCGAGTTCTGACATTTCGTGAAGCAATCACATTTTATTCGTAGGAGGAACAAGATCTGATGAAGAAATACAACGTTGCTATCCTCGGCGCGACGGGCGCTGTCGGCCAGGAATTTCTGCGCCTCATCGAAGAACGCAACTTCCCATTTGCCGAACTGAAGCTCCTCGCCTCCAAGCGTTCCGCCGGCAAGATTATCAACTTCATGGGCAAAGACTACACCGTCGAGGAAGCGACGGACGCGTCGTTCGAGGGCGTGCAGATTGCGCTGTTCGCTGGCGGCGCGGCGAGCAAGCAGTTCGCGCCGGCGGCCGTCAAGGCCGGAGCTGTCGTCATTGACAACTCGAGCGCGTTCCGCATGGATCCCGAAGTGCCGCTCGTCGTGCCGGAGGTCAATCCTGAAGCCATCAAGGAGCACAAAGGCATCATCGCGAACCCGAATTGTTCGACCATCATCATGATGATGGCCGTAAAGCCTTTGCGCGATCTTTCGAAGATCAAGCGCATCGTCGTCTCGACGTATCAGGCCGTCTCCGGCGGCGGCAAGGAGGCCATGGCTGAGCTCGAGCAGCAGGTCGATGACATCGTGGCGGGCAAAGAGCCGGTCGCGAACATCCTGCCGGGCGCGAAATTCCCGAAGCATTATCAGATCGCATTCAACCTCATCCCGCAGATCGACGTCTTCTACGATAACCTCTACACGAAAGAGGAAATGAAGATGGTCAACGAGACACGCAAGATCCTCGGTGAGCCGGATCTCCCCGTGACGGCGACGACGGTACGCGTGCCAGTCTACCGTAGCCATGCCGAGTCCGTCAACATCGAATTCGAAGACGATGTCACGCTCGAAGCCGCGCGCAAGGCCATCGATGCGTTCCCGGGCGCGATCGTCAAGGACGACCCGTCGCAGCAGGTCTACCCGATGCCGCTCTTCACGTCCGGCAAGAACGATGTCGAAGTCGGCCGTATTCGCAAGGACGAATCCATCGCCCATGGCCTGAACCTCTGGGTCTGCGGCGACCAGATCCGCAAGGGCGCAGCGCTCAACGCGCTCCAGATTGCGGAATACATGATCGAGCACGATATGTTTTAACGATTGCCGGTCATCCGCGCAATTCTTATACGATTGAACGAACCTGCGAAGGGAAATCCGCTCCTCCGCAGGTTTTTTCATCGAAATTTTTTCCAAGTTATGGTATCATAGAACAAATCATGCTTTGGAGGTAAAATACAATGGTCAGCGAAGAAACCATGATGTTCCGGTTCGGGAACGATGAAAACAAGGCGGAAAAAATCATCCGCGATGTCTGCAAAGCGATGGAAGAGAAAGGCTACAACCCGATCAACCAGCTCGTCGGCTATCTGCTGTCGGGCGATCCGGCCTACATCACGAGCCATGGTGATGCGCGCAGCAAGATCAGGGGGCTCGAGCGCGACGAGCTCCTCGAAGAACTCGTGCGTTCGTATCTGGAGAAGGCGAAATGAAGCGCTATCTCGGCCTCGATGTCGGCGACCGCACGATCGGCATCGCCGTGTCGGATCTTTTGGGGCTCACGGCGCAAGGCGTGGAAACCATCCGCCGCACGTCGCTCGAAAAAGACCTCGACCGCCTCAGCGCGCTCATGCAGCAGTATGAGACGACGGCGCTCGTCTCCGGCCTGCCGAAAAACATGAACGGCACGGAAGGCGACCGCTGCGAGATCGTCAAATCGTTTATGGCGAAGGTGCAGGAGCGCTTTCCCACAGCCGAGGTCACGTTCTGGGACGAACGCCTCTCGACGGTGGCCGCGACGCGCTCGCTGCTCGAGGCCGACCTCTCGCGCAAGAAGCGCAAGAAAGTCATCGACAAGATGGCGGCGGTTTTCATTTTGCAAGGATACCTCGACAGCCTGCGTTGACAAGCGCGGGCCGTATCGGGTAGAATGGCGTTAGATGTTTTCCAATTTGATACGAGGTGAAACATATGGCAGAGGAAAAAGAGTTTCTCGAGGACGGCGACGCGACGGTCGTCGAGTTCACGGACGAGGACGGCAACAAATTTTATTATGAAGAGGAAATGATCATCCCCGTCGACGGCGAGAAGTATGCACTCCTCGTCGGATTGCATGACGAGGAGGATGACGAGCATGGCGTCGGCTGCGCGTGCGGCGAATGCGGTGATGACGAAGACGTGCTCATCGCGAAAATCGTCACGAATGAGGACGGCGAGGAAGAATACATCGAGCCGACGGACGAAGAGTTCGCCCGCGTGCAAGCGGCGTATGACAAACTCGTCGATGAAAGCGAAGAAGACTGAGATCAGGAAGGACTGTTGCAGGTGTATGAAAGCATTTCATAACTGCAACAGTCTTTTTGCATGATGGGATGCAAAAGGAAGGAACACACGTTTTGAACCAGAAACTACAGGAGGCTTGGGAAACCGTGCGTGAAGAGCTCGGGAAACTCTTCGCGCACGGGAAAGCATCCGCACAAGATGCTTGGTCACAAGCGACGGGAAAACAGAAGCGGCTCGCGATGGGGCTCGGGGCGCTCGGCCTCGTGCTCGTGTTCGCCGGCATCATCGGGCTCGCTGCCGTCATCGGCGGCTCATCGTCGACGCCTGCCGCGACGTCCGCACAGGCGTCTGACGCGAAAATCTATCTCCATGTCACGGCCGGCCGGACGTCGAAGGAGATCGGGCAGGAGCTCGAGCAGCACGGCATCATCGCGAATCATTGGAAGTTTTGGCTCGTTGCGAAGATGAACGGCTATGACAATCAGATCAAGACGGGCATTTACGAACTCCATCCGAACATGGAGCCGCGCGACGTGCTGCAGATGCTCGTGAATGGAGAGACGACACGCATCAAGTTCACGATTCCTGAGGGCTTCCGCATCCGCGACATCGCAAAGCGCCTCGGCGACGAGGGCATTGTCGATGAGCAAGAGTTCTTGCGAAAGGCGAAAACGTACCGTCCGTACGATTACGTCACGCCGGAGGACGGCACGTACTTCGACTGCGAGGGCTTCCTGTTCCCGGACACGTATGAGCTGCGCTCGGACTATGACGTCGATACGATCCTCAAAGAGATGTCATCGGATTTCGACCAGCGCTTGACGCCGAAGCTCCGCGCGCGCGCAAAGGAACTGCACCTGTCGATTTACGAGCTCGTGACGTTCGCATCGCTCGTCGAGAAGGAAGTCCGTTATGATGAGGATCGTCCGATTGTTGCGCAGGTTTTCTGGAAGCGGCTGAAACTGGGGATGCCGCTGCAGTCGGATACGACGTTCCAGTATCTGCGCGACGACCCGAAGGAAGACTTGTCGCTCGCTGATACGAAAGTCGATTCGCCGTACAACACGTACCAGCATAAAGGCTTGCCGCCCGGACCGATTGCGAGCCCGGGCATGGCAGCCATCGAGGCCGTGCTGTATCCGGCGGACACGGATTATCTCTATTTCGTCGCCGACCGCGACGGGCACAACCATTATTCGCGGACGTACGCCGCTCACGAGGCCGTCGTCAACGAGGTGCGTTGATGGCGTTGATGGAGACCACCGCACTCCTGCAAGAGATGGAAACCTATGCTGAGGCGCACAACGTGCCGATCCTCAATGCAAACGGTCGACGGTTTTACGCGCAGTTCATCCGCGAGGCGCAGCCGCACCGCATCCTCGAGCTCGGCACGGCCATCGGCTACTCGGCGCTGCTCACCTTGTCGCTCGCGCCGGCGGATTGCACGGTCGATACGGTCGAGCTCGATGAGGAACGCTATGCGATAGCGCAGGCGAATTTCGCACGCACGCCGCTCGGCACGCGCGTCACACAATATCTCGGCGATGCCGGAGATGTGGCGGAACGGCTGGCGCAGGAGGGACGGACGTTTGATTTCATCTTTCTCGATGCAGCGAAGGCGCAGTATCCTGATTACTTCCGCAAGGTGACGCCGATGCTCGCGGCGGGCGGCACGCTCGTCGCGGACAATGTCCTGTTCCGCGGCTATGTGCTGCATCCCGTCATGATGCCGCGCCGCTTTGAGACGATCGTCGGGCGCTTGCAGGCATATCTGCAACTCGCGAACACGCCGCCATATCAGACGGAGATTTTTTCGCGCGGCGACGGCCTCGCGCGGACGCGGCGCATGACGGATGCGAAAGGGGGAACGGAATGACGAAACAAAAACGGCCGGAGCTGCTCGCTCCCGCCGGCACGCTCGAAAAGATGAAGATGGCGATCCTGTATGGCGCGGATGCCGTCTATCTCGGTGGTCAGGCGTTCGGATTGCGCGCGCTCGGCGGCAATTTCACGGATGCGGAGCTTCGCGAGGCCGTGGCATTCGCCCATGCGCGTGGCAAAAAGGTCTACGTAACGGTCAACGTTTATCCGCATGACGGCGATATGGACGGGCTGCCCGAGTATTTGCGCTTCCTCGAACGCATCCACGTCGATGCACTGCTCGTCGCCGACCTCGGCGTTTTCAGCGTCGCGCGGGATGTCGTGCCGTCGCTGCCGCTCCACGTCAGCACACAGGCGAACACGGTGAACGTCGCTGCCGTGCGCGCGTGGAAAGCGCTCGGCGCGCAGCGCGTCGTGCTCGCGCGCGAATTGTCGCTCCGGGAGATTGCGGCCATCCGCTCCGCCGTCGATGTCGAGCTCGAGATGTTCGTCCACGGCGCGATGTGCATCTCGATGTCGGGACGCTGTTTGCTTTCGGCGTATATGACGGGGCGCGATGCGAACCGCGGCGCGTGCGCGCAGTCGTGCCGTTGGCGTTACGCGCTCATGGAAGAGCAGCGGCCGGGCGAATATTTCCCCATCGACGAGGACGAACATGGCACATACATCATGAACTCGAAAGACCTTTGTTTGTTGCCATACCTTACGGACGTGATTGCGACGGGCGTCGACAGTCTGAAAATTGAGGGGCGCATGAAGAGCGTCCACTACGTTGCGAGCGTCACGAAGGCGTATCGCGCGGCCATCGACGCATACAGTGCTGATCCAGCGCAGTTCGCCATCAATTCCGCGTGGACGACAGAACTTGGCAAGGTTTCGCACCGTCCGTACACGACGGGCTTTGCATTGCACAGGGCGACGGCGGACGATCAGATTTATGGTTCGTCGTCGTATGAGCAGACATCGGACTTCATCGGGCTCGTGCGGAGCTACGATGCGGCGACGGGCTGGGCGACCGTCGAGCAGCGCAATCATATGCGCGTCGGGGAAGAAATCGAGTTGTTCCAGCCGACGCTTGCGGGCTTCCGCCAGACGCTCGGCGAGATGACGGATGAGGCGGGTGTGCCCATCGACCGCGCGCCACATCCGCAGCAGATCGTCCACATCCGGATGGAGCAGCCGGTCGAGCCGTATGCGATCGTGCGGCGCGACGTTTGAACAGAGAAAGGAAGAATGTATCATGGCAGATTTGATGCGTTACGCAGGAAAAGCGGAAGGCCGTGTGCAGGGCGTCGGCTTCCGCATGTTTGTGCAGCAGCATGCCATCGACCTCGGCGTGACGGGTTGGGTGCGCAACATGGAGGACGGCACCGTCGACATGGAACTGCAGGGCACGCAGGACAAGATTGACGCGCTCGAAGCGGTTATCCGCGAGGGCAATTATTTCATCCATGTCGCAGCGTTCTCGCTCGAAGCCATCCCCGTGGTCACGGACGAAACGTCGTTCAAGATCCGTTATTGAGGTGATCCTATGGCAGTCCATCACTTGAAGACGCTCGGCCATGTGCTCGTGCTGAACGGGCCGAACCTCAACCTGCTCGGCACGCGCGAGCCGGAGATCTACGGCCATACGACGCTTGCGGACATCAACGCGTGGCTGGAGAAGCGCGCGAACGAAGCCGACGTCGCCATCGAATTTTACCAGTCGAACCACGAGGGCGCGCTCGTCGACAAGATTCAGGAAGCGCGCGGGAACGTCGACTACATCATCTTCAACGCCGGTGCGTACACGCATTACAGCATCGCACTGCGCGATGCCATCGCGGGCGTCGAGATTCCGACGATCGAGGTGCATCTTTCGAACATCCACAAACGTGAGGAGTTCCGCCACACGTCCGTGCTTGCGCCCGTCTGCCTCGGCCAGATTTCCGGGCTCGGCGCGTTCAGCTACATGGCGGCGCTCGAAGCCGTCATCGACCGCCTTGCAAAGAAGGCAGAGGCAGTCGCGACGCAGGCGTGATACCACGACCATAGCCCTCCTCTCCGAGGAGGGACAGACGCGGAGCGAAGCGCAGCGTCAGGGAGGAGTCGCTTGCTGTTGCTGAACAATCAGCATGCCGTTTCAAATCGCCGGTGCGCGCACGCTCCAAGGAGATGTTTTCTATGCTTTTTTCCGCTATTCCCGAACGCCTCGCGGCGCTCCGTTCCTTGATGGCCGAGCATCAGCTCGACGCCTTCGTCGTCTCGAAGGAAGTGAATCTCCATTATTTCAGCGGCTTCCGCGGCGATGACACGATGCTCGTCATCACGCCTCAAAAAGCGTTTCTCGTGACGGACAGCCGCTACACGGAGCAGGCGCGCCAGCAGGCACCGCTCTACGAGCTCGTCGAGCAGACGGCGGGGCTGCTCTTGCGCACGTCGGAAGTGCTCATCGCTGAGAACGCAAAAGCCATCGGCTTCGAGGGCAATGCGCTGACGTACGACCGCTATGCGAAGCTCAAGGAACTCTTGCGTGGCCGTGCGTTCCAGACGTCGCTCGACCTTGGCACGTTGCGCCAGGTCAAGGACGCGGAGGAAATCGCCTGCATCCGCAAGGCGTGCGAAATTGCCGATGCGGCGTTCTACGACGTGATAGATTTCATGAAGCCGGGCATGACAGAGCTCGATGTCGCGGCGCACATGGAGGCGTTCATGCGCGCGCACGGCTCGGAAGGGCCGTCGTTCACGACGATCGTCGCGTCCGGGCTGCGCGGCGCGCTGCCGCACGGCGTCGCGACGGAAAAAGTTTTGGAGAACGGCGATTTCGTCACGATGGATTACGGCGCGATTTACGAAGGCTATCATTCCGACATCACGCGCAC
The DNA here is from genome assembly GCF_022771645.1 of Selenomonas sp. Taxonomy (GTDB): domain Bacteria; phylum Bacillota; class Negativicutes; order Selenomonadales; family Selenomonadaceae; genus Selenomonas_C. The sequence continues at coordinate 28,354 of NZ_JALFCU010000031.1, read as the reverse complement.
GGTCGTCATCGGCCATGCGAGCGATCGACAGCGCGCCGTTTACGACGCCGTGCTCCATGCGCAGGAGCTCGCGCTCACGCTCATCCGCCCGGGCGCGTCAGGAAAATCCGTCGACGCCGCCGTGCGCGCGGAGCTCGCGAAGTCCGACCTTTCTTTCGGTCACGGCCTCGGCCACAGCCTCGGCCTCGAGATCCACGAAGAGCCGCGCCTCTCGCCGAAGAGCGCGTGCGAAGCGCTTGTGCCGGGCATGCTGATCACGGACGAGCCGGGCTATTACGAGCCGGGCTGGGGCGGCCTGCGCATCGAGGACACCGTACTCGTGACGCCGGACGGCTGCGAGCGGCTCACGACGTCGGACAAGCGGCTCGTTGAAATCGCATGATCTCATTTTGAAAGATTGCAGACTCGGAATCTTTCATATTGAAATCTTTGGGCGTTTCCTGTATAATAAGTCCGTTACGTTTGTAGATTCGGTTGCAAAACCATATTGGAGGGCATAGATTCATGATCAACAGCACAGATTTCCGTACGGGCCTCACCATCGAGATCGATGGCGGCGTTTGGCAGATCGTCGACTTCCAGCATGTGAAGCCGGGCAAGGGCGCTGCGTTCGTCCGCACGAAGATCAAGAACGTCGAGACGGGCGCCGTCGTCGAGCGCACGTTCAACCCGAACGAGAAGATGCCGGCCGCGCACCTCGAGACGCGCAACATGCAGTATCTCTATGAGAGCGACGGCATGTACACGTTCATGGATACGGAGACGTACGAGCAGGAAGAGCTCACGAAAGACATCCTCGGCGATGCGCTGAACTTCCTCCTCGAGAACATGGAGGTCACGCTCCAGACGTTCAAGGGCCGCGTCATTGGCATCAGCCTGCCGAACTCCGTCACGCTGAAGGTCGTCGAGTGCGAGCCGAGCGTCAAGGGCAACACGGCGACGGGCGCGACGAAGATGGCGAAGGTCGAGACGGGCTACGAAGTCCGCGTGCCGCTCTTCGTCAACGAAGGCGATTCGCTCCGCATCGATACGCGCACGGGCAACTACATCGAACGCGCATAAAACAGCAGCCGCTTGCCGGAAAAGGTGCGGCTGGGCGGCAGCACCATCCGCGTGCCGCCGCCTTTTTTCTTTGGCAAAGCAGGAATTTTTGCCTTGCATCGCGAATACGGGGAATAAGCAAGCACATTCCGCAGTTGATTTGAAGTCAGGAGGGTCTCATCATGGAAAAAGAAACGGCAGTCAAGGCAGTCAAAAACGCGAACTCGCTCGGCACGATCCGCATTGCGGATGAAGTCGTCAGCATCATCGCCGGCCTCGCCGCGACGGAAGTCGATGGCATCGCAGGCATGAGCGGCGGCCTCGTCGGCGGCATCGCAGAGATGCTCGGCCGCAAAAATTTCGCGAAGGGCGTCAAAGTCGAAGTCGGCGAGAAAGAAGCCGCTGCCGACCTCTACGTCATCGTGAAATACGGCGTGCGCATTCCGGACGTTGCGCTCGCGGTGCAGGAAAACGTCAAGCAGGCCATCGAGACCATGACGGGCCTCTCGGTCGTCGAAGTCAACGTGCACGTGCAGGGCGTCGGCTTCCCAGAGACGGAGCAGAAGGAAGACGAGGTACGCGTCCGTTAAGGAGGCGGTGATATGGGAATCCTCCATCGGTTCCTGTTGTTTCTCTTTGCGCTCGTGTCCGTCGTGGCCGGCGCGGGGCTTGTCGTCATCGCGGCGAAGCTCCTGCCGGAACGTACGTGGGTCGATGCCGTGAACTGGTATGCTGGACGCCCTGAGACGTTTGCGGGGCTCGCCGTCTATCTTATCGTCGGGCTGGAACTGCTCGTGAGTTCCGTCGCACGCAAGACGGAACGCGAGACGAGCGGCGAGATTCTGCTCGCGTCCGACCTCGCCGGCAGCGTCCATGTGTCGACGGCTGCCGTCAAAGGCGTGGCGGATCGGGCGGCGCGCAGTGTGCGCGGCGTGCGCGACGTGCAGACGAAGCTCCGCGTTTCGCGTGCGAAAAACGCGGCGGAGAGCAACTTGCGCCTGTCGATGCAGCTCGTCCTCGGCACGGAAGCGCCCGTCAAGACCGTGGCGGACGACGTCCATGATGCTGTCGCGCAGGAGCTCGAAGCGTTGCTCGGCCTTTCGGACGTCGAGCTGTCCATCGCGGTCGCGGACATCACGCCGGCGAAACTGCCGCACCAGCCGCGCGTCTCGTGAGGTGGCAGCCTATGAAAGAACGTTTTTTTGAGGCCGTCACGGATCTCTGGACGCACCACCGCGGGCCGTTCGTCGGCATGAGCCTCGGCTTCTTGTTCGCCGTGCTCGTGCTCACCATCGGCTTTTTCCCGACGATCTTCCTCGTGCTCTGCAGCGGCATCGGCGGTTGCATCGGCCTGCGCGTCGATCGCGGCGGCGTGCTCGAAGAACTCCAGGACCGGCTGCCGGACAAGCTCCAGTGGCATCGGTTTTCATAAAGAAAGGACACAATAAGCAACAAATGAGTCGTAGACAAGCAAGGGAATTTGCCCTGCAGGCGCTGTATCAGCTCGACCTTAATCCGGCGGATGTGCAGGATCTTGAGGCGCAGGAGCAGCAGGCGCTCGACACCGCGTTCATGGAGAGCGAGGCGTCTGTCAACAAGCGGACGCGGGCATACGCAGGCATGCTCGTCCATGGCGCGCGCGCGCAACTCGCGGCCATCGACGAAGCAATCGGAGCGCATGCGAAAGGCTGGAAGGTGGCGCGCATGGCCGCCGTCGACCGCAACATCGCCCGCATCGCTGTGTTCGAGCTCGTACATGCAGAGCCGCCCGTCGACGCCGGCACGGCCATCAACGAGGCGGTCGAGCTCGCGAAGCTGTATGGCACGGACGATTCCGCGAAGTTCCTCAACGGCGTCCTCGACGCCATCGCGAAGGAACACGCAAAGGGACAGAAGAACGAAACATCGGAATAGGAAGCTAACCGGGGCTGTTGCATCACAGGTGCGGCAGTCCTTTTTTTGAGGGAAGGCGGCGACGTATGGCCATCCATGAAGTCAGTGACGTGAATCGCTATATCAAGGGGCTCGTGGGCAGCGCGCCCCCGCTCCGCCATCTCATGGTGCGCGGCGAGCTTTCGAATTTCAAGATCTATGCCTCGGGGCATGCATATTTCACGTTGAAGGATGCCGCATCGCAGCTGAAGTGCGTCATGTTCCGTTCGCGCGCAGCGTATCTGCGCTTCCGCCCGGAAAACGGCCAGGCTGTCATCGCCTCGGGCCGCATCGACGTCTTTGAGCGCGATGGCGTCTACCAGCTCTACGTCGACAGCCTCGTGCCGGCAGGGCAGGGCGACCTCGCCGTGGCGTTCGAGCAGCTGAAAGCGCGCCTTGCGGCCGAAGGGCTGTTCGCTGAGGCGCACAAGCAGCCGCTTCCCGCGTTCCCGCGGACAATCGGCGTTGTCACGTCCATTTCGGGCGCGGTGCTGCGCGACATCTATCATGTGTCGAAGCGGCGCAATCCCGCCGTGCAGCTCGCGCTCGTGCCCGTGCAGGTGCAGGGCGAGGGCGCGGCGGACGAGATTGCGGCGGCCATTCGCTTTTTCAACGAGCATTATCCCGTCGACGTGCTGATCGTCGGGCGCGGCGGCGGCTCGATGGAAGACCTCTGGGCGTTCAACGAGGAGCCGGTCGTGCGCGCGATCTATGCGTCGCGCATCCCCGTCATCTCGGCCGTCGGCCATGAGACGGACGTCTCGCTCGCTGACGCGGCGGCTGACGTGCGCGCCGCGACGCCGTCGCAGGCAGCGGAGCTCGCCGTGCCGGACACGCGGGCGCTCGCGCGCGAGGTCGACGGCCTCGCCATCCGCCTGCGCCAGGCGGCCGCGCGCTCCATCGAGCAAAAGCGCGCGCTGCTCGCGCGGCTCGTCGAGCGGCCGTCGTTCCAGCAGCCGGCGACGCTCCTCGCTGACCGCCAGCAGACGCTCGACCGCCTCGTGGAACGTTTCCACCTGGCTGCGAAGGCGCGCGTCAGCGAGAAGCGGCAGGCCTATGAGAAAGCGGCGGAGAGTCTGGAGCTCTTGAGCCCGATCCATGTGCTGCGGCGCGGTTATGCCGTCGTCGAGCGCGCGGGGCAGGCCGTGCCGCGTGTCAAACTGCTCGCGCGCGGCGACACGGTCACCCTGCGCTTTGCTGACGGCACGGCCGAGGCGGAAGTGCTCGCGACGAGCCGCGCGGCGGACGCGACAGAAACAAAATAAAACGAAGAAACCAGCGGCAGAGGAGGATTTTCATGCCACGAAAGAAAGAACCGACGTTCGAGGAGGCGCTCGCGCGCCTGCAGGACATCGTCACGAAGATGGAGCAGGGCGACCTGCCACTCCAGGAGCTCATCACGCAGTACTCCGAGGGCATGAAGCTTGCGGCCGCGTGCTCGCAGTCGCTCGGGCGTGCCGAGCAGGCCATGGACCTCCTCGTGCAGAACCAGGATGGCGAGGCCGTGACGAGCCCGCTCGTGATCGAGGAGGAGCATTGATGGAAGCAGCACTCAAAGCGTGCTGGAACGAGCGGAAAGCGCTCGTCGAACAGACGCTGAAACAGGAACTTTATCGCGAAGCGCCGCTTGACGCGAAGCTCGCGGAATCCATGGAATACAGCCTCATGGCTGGCGGCAAGCGCCTGCGCCCAATCCTCGTCATGGCAGCGGCTGATGCGGTCGGCGCGGATGGTGCGCAGTTCGTCACGACGGGCTGCGCCCTTGAGATGATCCACACGTATTCGCTGATCCACGACGACCTGCCCGCAATGGACAACGATGACTACCGGCGCGGCAAGCTGACGAACCACAAGGTTTACGGCGCAGGCCTCGCGACGCTCGCGGGCGACGCGCTGTTGACGCTCGCGTTCGAGGTGCTGCTGCGCCAGACGGGCGTGAGCGATGCGACGCGGCTCGCGGTCGTGCGCGAAATGGCGATGGCCGCCGGCATGAACGGCATGGTCGGCGGCCAGGCCATCGACCTTGCGTCGGAAGGGCACCGCATCCCGATGGAACTCCTGAAAAAGATGCACATGGGCAAGACGGGCGCGCTGTTCCGCGCGGCCATCCGCTCGGGCGCGATCCTCGGCGGCGCGAATGATGCGCAGCTCGCAGCGCTGACGCGCTATGCTGATGCATTCGGCCTCGCGTTCCAGATCACGGACGACATCCTCGACGTCGTCGGCGACGAAGCCGCCATCGGCAAGCCGGTCGGTAGTGACGAGCGCAACCACAAGTCGACGTACGTCACGCTGCTGTCGCTCGAAAAGGCGCAGGCGCTCGCGCAGGAGACTGTGGATGACGCCATCTCGGCGCTCGACGGATTCGGCGACGAGGCGGCGTTCCTGCGCGGCCTCGTGCAGATGCTCATCGAACGGAATCATTGAGCCGCCGGGCAAGGAAGCCCGTCATTTCACAAAGATTTAGGGAGAGGAAGAACGAAATCATGATGCAGATCCTCCCGCAACTGAAGACGCCGGACGACATTCGCAAGCTCGATGCGCAGCAGCTCACGACGCTCGCGCGCGAGCTCCGCACGTTCCTCGTCGAGACGGTCGCGAAGACGGGCGGCCATCTCGCGCCGAGCCTCGGCACGGTCGAGCTCACGCTCGCGCTGTACCGCGTGTTCCATTTCCCGGACGACAAGCTCGTCTGGGACGTCGGCCATCAGGCGTACACGCACAAGATCCTGACGGGACGGCGCGACAGCTTCCCGACGCTCCGCCAGAAAGGCGGCATCACGGGCTTCCCAAACCGCTTTGAGTCGCCGTATGACGCGTTCGGCGTCGGCCATGCGAGCACGTCGATCTCGGCGGCGCTCGGCATGGCGGTCGCGCGCGACCTCGACGGCGGCAAGAGCCACGTCATCGCCGTGCTCGGCGACGGCGCGCTGACGGGCGGCGAAGCGTTCGAGGGGCTGAACAATGCCGGCGACCTCGGCAAGAACCTCATCGTCATCCTGAACGACAACGGGCGCTCCATCGACAAGAACGTCGGCGCGATGTCGGAGTATCTCTCGGCGCTCCGCATCGCGCCGCAGTACAACCGTGCGAAAAAAGACGTCGAGCATCTCCTCAAAAGCATCCCGCACATCGGCGGCAAGGTCTACAAGACGGCGTCGGCCATCAAGGACGGCGTCAAGACGGCGCTCGTGCCGGGCGCGCCGTTCGATGAGCTCGGTTTCCGCTACATCGGCCCGATCGACGGCCACAACCTCGATGTGCTCATCGACGTGTTCACGCAGGTCAAGCAGCTCGACGGCCCGATCCTCGTCCATGTCCACACGAAAAAGGGCAAGGGCTATCTTCCTGCTGAAAAAGCGCCGGGCAAGTTCCACGGTATCGGCAAGTTCGACGCCGCGACGGGCGAATGCCCGAAGAAGACGGGCGCGCCGACGTACACGAACGTGTTCTCGGACGCGCTCATCGAGCTCGCGCGGACGTACAAGGACATTGTCGCCATCACGGCGGCCATGCCGAGCGGCACGGGGCTCAAAGCGTTCGGCGAGGCGTACCCGGATCGTTTCTTCGACGTCGGCATCGCTGAGGAACACGCCGTGACGTTCGCGGCCGGCCTCGCGGCGGCGGGGAAAAAGCCGGTCGTCGCGCTGTATTCGACGTTCGCGCAGCGCGCGTATGACCAGCTGTTGCACGACGTCTGCTTGCAGAACCTCCACGTCACGCTCGCACTCGATCGCGCCGGCCTCGTCGGCGAAGACGGGCCGACGCATCACGGCGTGTTCGACTACAGCTATCTGCGCCATTTGCCGAACATGACGGTCATGGCGTCGAAAGACGAGGCGGAGCTGCGCGACATGCTGGCGACGGCGCTCGCGCTGGACGGTCCCGTCGCCGTGCGCTATCCGCGCGGCACGGCGCTCGGCGTACCGCTGCGTGCGAGCTTTCAGCCGATACCGCGCGGGAAAGCGGACGTGCTGCGTGACAGCGCGGAGGCGCGGGAAGTTGCTGGATGCAGCAGAGAAGCTAGTGCGTCTGCCAAGGCGGACGAAGTCGCATTGCTCGCCGTCGGCAGCATGGTGCAGCCGGCGCTCGACGTTGCAGATCTGCTCGCGCAGGCGGGCATCCCGGCGCGCGTCGTCAATATGCGCTTCATCAAGCCGCTCGACACGGAACTGCTCAAAGCGCTGGCCGAAGACCCGTTGGTCTGCGCGTTTGTTACGCTCGAGGAAAACGTCCTTGCGGGCGGCTTCGGTTCGGCCGTCATCGAATACCTGACGGATCATGCGTTGCAGCTGCCCGTCTGGCGGTTCGGCATCGCCGACCGCTTCATCGAGCAGGGCACGCGGCAGGAACTCTTAGAGCTTTGCGGGCTGACCGCAGAGCAGATCGCATCGGACATCAAAACGAGGTGGAACACGTGGCAAAAATAAGGCTGGACCAGCTGCTCGTCGACCGCGGCCTCGCCACGAGCCGCGAGCGTGCGAAGCGGCGCATCATGGCCGGCGAAGTGCTTGTCGACGAACAGAAGATCGATAAGGCCGGCACGATGGTGAAGCCCGAGGCGAAGATCCGCCTGCTCGGCGAAGACTTGCCGTATGTCAGCCGTGGCGGGCTGAAGCTCGAAAAGGCCATGAAAACGTTCGGCGTCACGCTCACGGACAAGGTCGCCGCTGACATCGGCGCGTCGACGGGCGGCTTCACGGACTGCATGCTGCAGAACGGCGCGCGGAAAGTCTTTGCGATTGACGTCGGCTACGGCCAGCTTGCGTGGAAGCTCCGCACGGATGCGCGTGTCGTCAACATGGAGCGCACGAACATCCGCTACGTCACGCAGGACGACCTCGGCGAGCCCATCGACTTCGCGTCCATTGATGTCGCGTTCATCTCGCTCGACAAGGTGCTGCCTGTCGCAAAGGAACTTTTGACAGAAACGGGCGAGCTCGTCGCGCTCATCAAGCCGCAGTTCGAGGCCGGCCGCGAGCACGTCGGCAAGAAAGGCGTCGTGCGCGACCCGAAGATCCACGAAAGCGTCATTGAGAACGTTGTCGCGCTTGCGCGCGGCCTCGCGTTCGTGACGAAGGCGCTGACATTTTCGCCCGTCAAGGGGCCGGAAGGGAACATTGAGTACCTCATCTGGCTCACGAAGGACGCGGATGCGGCGGACGGCATTCCGGACGGACGCATCGCGGCCGTCGTCGCCGAGGCGCATGCTGCGCTTGACAAATAATGTTTCTGAGGTGAATCGCCTTTTGAATAAAATGAATGAAAGACAGAATGAGCACAACATCGTGCCGGACGGCGAATGCCGCGTGCGCAAGACGCCGATGGAGATCGCGATTTTCCCGAACCTCGACAAGCCGGACGTCGGGGGCGTCGTGCGGCGCATTTTCCGCTTTTTCGCGGACAAGCCCGCGCATCTCATGATGCCCGCGCGCGAGGCGGCGGCGCTTGGCATGCAGGAATATGGTATCGTTGATATCGAACGCGTGCCGGTCGACATGGCGCTGTCTTTAGGCGGCGACGGCACGCTTTTAGGCGTCTGCCAGCGCTACGGCTCACACGTCGTGCCGGTTTGCGGCGTGAACCTCGGCACGCTCGGCTTCATGGCCGACATCGAGCTCTCGGAGCTCGAAGACCGCCTCGGCAAGATTCTCTGCGGCAACTACTACATCGAGAAGCGGCTGCTGCTCGCCGGGTGGCTCAGGCGCAAGGGCAAGGACACGTTCCTCTGCCACGCCATCAACGACGTCGTCATCACGAAGAGCGGCGCGGCGCGCATGCTCCACCTCGGCCTCTCCATCAATGAGACGCATCTCATCGATTACAAGGCCGACGGCATCATCGTCTCGACGCCGACGGGATCGACAGCGTATTCGCTTTCGGCCGGCGGCCCGATCATGCACCCGGCGATCCAAGCGCTGCTCGTCACGCCGATTTGCGCGCATACGTTCAACATCCGCCCGCTCGCTGCGCGCGACACGGACGTCATCCACCTGCACATCGCGTCCGTGCATCAGGACATCCTCGTGACGTTCGATGGGCAGGAGACCGTGCCGCTCTTGCCGGGCGACGAAGTCCTCGTGCGCAAGGCGCAGGAATCGGCGAAGATCGTCAAGTTCGAGGACAAGGACTATTACTCCGAGCTCATGACGAAACTCTGGAATTGAGGAGGTCCTCCTCTTTTGAAAAAAGAAGAACGCTACGAAAAGATCCGGGAAATCCTGTCCCGACGCATCATCGAGACGCAGGAAGACCTGACGGAGGCGCTGCGCCTCGAGGGCATTGATGTCACGCAGGCGACGGTCTCGCGCGATATCAAGGAGCTCATGCTGACGAAAGTGCCGATGGGGCGCGGGCGCTACCGCTACGCCGTGCCGGCGGTGCACGCGGAGGGCGCGGGCTTTTTCCAGGCGAGCCGCATCGCGCGGCTGTTTCGCGACACGGTCCTCGGCGTCGACGCGAGTGAGAACCTCATCGTCGTCAAGACGATGCCAGGCGCGGCGAACGCCGTGGCGTCCGCCATCGACTATGCGAAGTGGCCGCAGGTCATCGGCACGATCGCGGGCGACGACAACATCCTGCTCGTCATCAAGCCGAAAGACGCTGTGCCGGAAGTGCTGTCGCTCTTGGACGCCATGGTAAAAGATGCGGAAAACCGCTGAGAGGAGCGTGACCATCGTATGCTGAAATCCCTGACGGTCTGGAATTTCGCGTTGCTCGAACACGTCGAGATCGCGTTCGGCGCCGGGCTCAACATCCTGACGGGCGAGACGGGCGCCGGCAAATCCATCCTCATCGATGCGCTCGGCGCCGTGCTCGGCCGTCGTGTGACGGCGGACGCCATCCGCACGGGCTGCGACTGGCTGCGCGTCGAGGCCGTCTTTTCCGTGGACGGACAGGCGGAGCTCCTCGCGTATCTCGCGGAACAGGCCATCGACTGCGAGGACGCGACGCTCATCATCACGCGCCAGGTCGCGCGCGCAGGGAAGAGCAACGTGCTCGTCAACGGCTGCCACGTCACGCTCGCCGTGTTGAAGCAGATCGGCGCGTTCCTCGTCGATGTGCACGGGCAGAACGAGAACCTCGCGCTGCTGAAGGAAGCGAGCCAGTACGAGCTGCTCGACCATGAAAGCGCCGCTGTCGCCGATGCGCTCGCAGCGTACCGCACGCAGTACCGCCTCTGGAACGACCAGCGCAAGGCGCTCGACGAGCGCAAGCAGGACGCGCGCGACTATGCACAGCGCCTCGACATGCTGCGATGGCAGGATCAGGAAATCGAAAGCGCGAAATTGCAAGTCGGCGAAGACGACCGCCTCGACGAAGAAATCCGCAAGCTGTCGCACGCGGAAAAGATTTCTGACAGCGTGCAGACGGCGTACGGCCTGCTCGCAAATGACAGCCGCAGCGGCCTCGGCGTCCTCTCGGCCATCGCAGGCGTCAAGAAGGCGCTCGACGATGTCGCGCGCTACGATGACAGCCTCTCGAATGCGCAGAAGATGGTTGCGGATGCCGAGATTTCTTTGCAGGAAGCATCCTACGAGATCCGCGACTACGGCGAGTCCATGGACTTCAGCCCGCAGCGCCTCGACCAGCTGCAGAGCCGCATGGACACGATCGACAAGCTCCGCAAGAAGTACGGCGCGACGGTCGCAGACGTGCTCGAGCATCAGGCGAACGTGCAGCAGGAACTTGCGGCCATCGAGAACTACGACGAGGATATCGCGAAGCTCGAGCAGGAGATCGCCGCCGCAGAAAAGCAGTTGCGTGTCTGCGCCGATGCATTGACGACGGAACGCAAGAAGAGCGCCGCCGTGCTCACGAAGGACATCGGCGCGCAGCTCGCGGCGCTCGGCATGCCAAAAGCGCGCTTCGCCATTGAGATCGCGCCGCTCGAAGGGGCGGCGCCGTTCGGCGCGCGCGGCGCGGACGACGTGCGCATGACGTTTTCCGCGAATCCGGGCGAAGCGCCGAAGCCGCTCGCGAAAGTTGCCTCGGGCGGCGAGCTCTCGCGCATCGCGCTCGCCATCAAGGCCGTGTCGGCCGCGCGCGACCACTCTGTGCCGAGCATGGTGTTCGATGAGATTGATACGGGCATCGGCGGTCGCACGGCGCAGATGGTCGCAGAGCGCATCGCGCTCGTCGCGCAGTACAAGCAAGTGCTCTGCATCACGCATCTGCCGCAGATCGCCTGCATGGCCGACGTGCATCTCTACATCGCGAAGCACACGGCGGACGGCCACACGGTCACGGAAGTCCACCGCCTGACGGACGCGCAGGAGATCAACGAGATTGCGCGCATGGCCTCGGGCTCGGACGTCTCGGCCGCCTCGCTCGACAACGCGCGCGAGATGGTCGCGCACGCACGGCAGAAGAAAGCGGCGTTTGCAAAACGGAAATAAGCATCATTTCTGGGAGGAATCCATTATGTATGAAGACTTGATCGAGAAAACCGTGAAGAGCGAGGACGTCTATGACGGCTGCCTGCTACACGTCAAGCGCGACACGGCGTTGCTGCCGAACGGCGAGCAGGCGCCGCGCGAGTGGATCAAGCATCCAGGCGCGTCGGCCGTGCTGCCGATGTTGCCGGATGGCACAGTCATCCTCGTGCGTCAGTACCGCTATCCCGTGCAGCGCGTGACGCTCGAGATCCCGGCCGGCAAGCTCGATGCGCCGGACGAAGACCCGTACGTCTGCGCCGTGCGCGAGCTCTCGGAGGAGACGGGCTACACGGCGGAAAACATTGAAAAGCTTACGACGATTGGCACGACGGTCGGCTTTTCGAACGAATACATTCACATCTACAAGGCCGAAGGCCTCACGCCCGGCGAGATGCACCCGGACGACGACGAGTTCCTCAACGTCGTCAAGCTGCCGCTCGCGGAAGCCGTGGCCATGGTGCGCGACGGCCGCATCTTCGATGCGAAGTCCATCGTCGCCATCCTGATGGCAAACGATGCGCTGAAGAAATAACACACAACACAACAGGAGCGTATATGTCAGATTTTTCCATCCTCTCGCTCATCGCCGGCATCCCCGGCCTCATCATCGCCATGGTCGTCCATGAGTACGCGCATGCGCGCATGGCCGTCACACTCGGCGACTTCACGCCACGCCTCATGGGGCGGCTGACGCTCGACCCGCGCGCACACATCGATCCGATCGGCCTCTTGATGCTGTTCCTCGTGCGCTTCGGATGGGCGAAGCCCGTCACGATCAACCCAAACAACTTCAAGCAGCCGCGCCGCGACGACATCCTCGTCTCCGTCGCGGGGCCGGCCGCGAATCTCGTCACGGCGTTCGTGTTTTTGTTCTTGCTCGTGCTGTATACCCAGGTGCTCGGCTATCCGACGACGGGGACGCTCTATGTCGTACGGCTCATCATCATCTACAACATCAACTTCGCGATTTTCAACATGATCCCGATTCCGCCGCTCGACGGCTCGCACATCCTGCGCGAGCTGCTGCCGCGAGACCTCGCGTACCAATTCGACCGTCTCGAGCGCTACAGCTTCCTCATCCTCATCGTCTTCCTCATGACGCCGATCCTCGACTGGGTGTTCGTGCCGATGCAGAAGATGATCTGGCAGCTGTTCACGATGCTGCTCGGCATCTTCTTCTGAGTCATGGCGGAAACGTACGAAATCCATCTCGATGCGTTCGACGGGCCGATGGACCTCCTCATGCACCTCATCGAGAAGAATAAGATCGACATTTACGACATCCCGATCGCGCTCCTCACGCAGCAATACCTCGATTACCTCGCGGCCATGCAGCGCTTCAACATCGAGGTCGCGAGTTCGTTCGCCGTCATGGCGGCGACGCTGCTCGCCATCAAGTCGCGCATGATGCTGCCGAAATCGCCGGTCGCCGCGGACGAGGAAGAAGAGGAAGACCCGCGCAAGGAGCTCGTCGAGCGCATCCTCGCGTACCGCAAATACCAGCAGGCGAGCCGTGCGCTCGCGGACATCGCTGACCGTGAAGGGCGCTACTGCGCGCGGCCGCCGATGGAGATCCCCGCGCATCACGTCCTGACGGGCGGCCTGTCGCTCGCAAAGCTCCTCGCGGCGTACGGCATGGCCGTGCGCGTCGGCGAGGAGCTCGCGATCCCCGATGCGCTTGTCACGCCGGACCCGATGCGTGTACAGGACCGCATGGAAGAAATCGCGGCGGCGCTTGCCAAACGGCCGCGCGTGCGCTTCGACGAGACGTTCCGCGCGGGCGACGTCGCGAGCCTCGTGACGTCGTTCCTCGCGCTCCTCGAGCTCCTGCGCCTCGGCAGCATCGCCGTGCGGCAGGCGGGAACGTATCGCGACCTCATGATCGAACGGAAGACAGGGAAGGGAGGCGGCTCAGACGGAAATGCAGAACCTGGTGACGCCGGAGGAAATGGCGTCGGATGAAACGGCGCTCGTGCCGGAACCAGAACGAGAGAAACCAGCGGCGGAGAGCGCTGCTCCGCCGAACCGCGTGCAGGCGCTCGAAGCCGTGCTGTTCGCGGCCGGCGATCCCGTGCGCTACGACAAGTTGCAGCGCATCCTTGGCCTCCATCCCGACGAGATCGACGCGGCGGCGAACGAACTCCAGGACGCGCTCGAAGCGCGTGCGAGCGCACTGACGCTCCGTGAAGTCGCCGGCGGCCTGCAGCTCGTGACGAAGCCCGAGTACTACGCCATCCTCGAGCAGCTCACGGCTGTACTTGACAACAAGCTCACGACGCCGACGATGGAGACGCTCTCGATCATCGCGTACCGCCAGCCCATCACGAAAGCCGAGATCGAGACGATCCGCGGCGTGCGCATCGAAAAATCGCTCGCGCGCCTCATCGAATACGGCCTCATCGAAGAAGCCGGCCGCAAGCAGGCCATCGGCCGTCCGATTCTTTACGCGACGACAGACGCGTTCCTCGAGGCGTTCGGCCTCGGCTCGCTTGACGACCTGCCCGCGCTGCCGAGCGACCAGGAAGCGGCGGAAGGCCTCGCGCCGGAGCAGCTCGACCTCATCGACGTGGGCGAACTGCGCGGCAATTGACGCGCACACAATGTTTGTCATCGTTGCATTTGCAGGAACGTTGTGCTACAATAACACACGAACGAACTCTTTGGGGCAGGGTGAGAATCCCCACCGGCGGTACAGCCCGCGAGCTCTCGCAGGAGAGCAGGATCTGGTGCGATTCCAGGGCCGACAGTATTTGATGCGATGCATCATGAGTCTGGATGGGAAAAGAGGGGCGTTTTTTCTACGCAGAAAAAACAGGCGCCACGGAGTTGCAATTCCGTGGCGCTTTTTTTGTGGAGGAGGGATGACGTTGCTGGAGGACGCAAGACAGCGCGAACGAGATGAAATGTTCATGCGCGAGGCGCTGCGCATCGCGCGCAACGCGGAAGGGCGGACGAGCCCGAACCCGCTCGTCGGGGCCGTCATCGTCCGGGACGGCAGCATCGTTGCGGAGGGCTGGCATCGGAAAGCCGGCACGCCGCACGCCGAAGTCCACGCGCTCCGCATGGCGGGCGACCTCGCGAAAGGCGCGACGCTCTATGTGACGCTCGAACCGTGCGCGCACGTCGGCCGCACGGGGCCGTGCGCCGTCGCCGTGCGCGATGCTGGCATCCGCCGTGTCGTCGTGGCCATGAGCGATCCGAATCCGCTCGTCGCGGGCAAAGGCATCCAGATTTTGCGCGACGCCGGCGTCGAGGTGACGGTCGGCGTCTGTGAAGCGGAAGCGCGGCAGCTCAACGAGGTGTTCCTCCATTGGATCACGACCGGGCGGCCGTTCGTCGTGCTGAAGACGGCGATGACGCTCGACGGCAAGATCGCGACGGCGTCGGGCGCATCGAAGTGGATCACGGGCGAGGCCGCGCGGCTGCGCGTGCACGAGCTCCGCGACCGTTACGACGCGATCCTTGCCGGCATCGGCACGGCGCTCGCGGACGATCCGAGCCTCACGACGCGGCTGCCGGATCGCACGGGCAAGAATCCCGTCCGCATCATCGTCGACAGCAACGCGCGCCTGCCGCTCACGTCGAACGTCGTGACGGACGGGCAGGCGCAGACGATCGTCGCCGTCACGGAGGCCGCGCCCGAGGAACGCGTCGCGGCACTGCGCGCGCACGGCGTTGACGTTTTGACGTGTGGCACTGGGTCGCACGTCGACCTTGTGCAGCTGATGCAAGAGCTCGGCCGGCGGGAGATCGCTTCCGTCCTCGTCGAGGGCGGCGGCACGGTGAATTTCTCGCTGCTCGCGGCCGGGCTCGTCGACAAGGTGCACGCGTTCGTCGCGCCGAAGATCGTCGGAGGGCGCACAGCGAAGACGCCCGTCGAAGGCGAAGGCTTTGCGCAGCTCGCGGACAGCGTGCAGCTCACGCAGCTCACGGCGGAAAGCGTCGGCGGCGACGTGCTGTTGACGGGCTATGTGGAGCGGAATGCATGACGCAGAAGGAGGTGTCCGGATGTTCACCGGCATCATAGAAGAACTCGGCCGCGTCCGGCGCATCGGCGGCGGACGGCTCGCCATTGACGCACAGCGCGTGCTCGAGGATGTACACATCGGCGACAGCATTGCCGTGAACGGCATCTGCCTAACCGTGACGTCCTTTGATGCACGCGGCTTCACGGCGGACGTCATGCCGGAGACCGTGCGGCGGACGTCGCTCGACGGCCTCGCCGTCCATAGCCCCGTGAATCTCGAGCGGGCGCTCGCTGTCGGGGCGCGCCTCGGCGGCCACATCGTCTCGGGGCATATCGACGGCACGGGGATGGTCGAAACCTTGACGCGGGAAGGAAACGCGCTGCTCCTCAGCGTGACGGCCGCGCCGACGCTTGTGCGCGGCATCGTCGAGAAAGGCTCCGTCGCGCTCGACGGCATCAGCCTGACGGTCGTATCTGTCACGGACGATGCGTTCACCGTCTCGCTGATCCCGCACACGCTCGAGGCGACGAACTTGCACACGAAGAAAGCGGGCAGCCGCGTGAACATCGAGACGGACATCCTCGGCAAGTACGTCGAACGATTCCTGACGGTGCCCGGATTTCTCCAGCCCCCCTCTCCGAGGGGGGGCGGACCGCGAAGCGGTGGGGGGAGTCCCTTGCACGACGCAACAAAACGTACATCGTCACCTTCCGCGGGTGCGATCACGAAAGAATTTTTGCTCGAAAACGGATTTTGACCCAAGGGGGATTTCATATGGCAGATTTTGCAACGGTCGAACAGGCCATCGAAGACATCAAGGCGGGCAAGATGGTCGTCGTCGTCGATGACGAGGATCGCGAGAACGAAGGCGATCTCATCATTGCGGGCGATCATGTGACGCCGGAGGCCATCAATTTCATGGCGAAATACGCGAAAGGCCTCATCTGCACGCCCATCGATGGCGCGCGGCTCGACGCGCTCCAGATTCCGCAGATGGTGACGAACAACACGGACAACCACGAGACGGCGTTCACGGTGTCTATCGATGCGTACGATACGGAGACGGGCATCTCGGCATTCGAACGCGCGAAGACCGTGCGCGCGCTCTACGATCCGAAGGCAAAGCCGGCATCGTTCCGCCGTCCCGGGCATGTCTTCCCGCTGCGCTCCGTCGAGGGCGGCGTGCTGCGCCGCGCCGGCCATACGGAGACGACGACAGACCTCGCGAAACTCGCAGGACTGAACCCATTCGGCCTCTGCTGCGAAATCATGGACGACGACGGCCACATGATGCGCACGCCGCGCCTGCTGGAGTTCGCGAAGCAGCACGGCCTCCACATCATCACGGTGCAGTCGCTCATCGAGTACCGCAAGCGCACGGAAAATTTCGTGCATGAGGTGGCGGACGTCGATTTTCCGAGCAAGTACGGCCATTTCCGCATCCATGCATATGAGAACAAACTGAACAACAAGTGCGACCTCGCCATCGTCAAAGGCGACGTGCGCGGCAAGAAGAACGTGCTCGTGCGTGTGCACAGCGAATGCTTGACGGGCGATGCGCTCGGCTCGATGCGCTGCGATTGCGGCGACCAGCTGCATCTTGCGCTGAAGAAAATCGAGGATGCAGGCGAAGGCGTCGTGCTCTATATGCGGCAGGAAGGGCGCGGCATCGGCCTCGCGAACAAGATGCGCGCGTACGAGCTGCAGGATCACGGCGCGGACACGGTCGAGGCGAACGTCGAGCTCGGCTTTGCGCCGGACCTCCGCGACTATGGCATCGGCGCGCAGATCCTCGCCGACCTCGGCCTCACGAGCATCCGTCTCATGACGAACAATCCTGCGAAGCGCGCCGGCCTCGAGGGCTACGGTCTCGAGATCGTCGAGCGCGTGCCGCTCCAGGTTGCGGCGAATAAATTTGATAAAAAGTATCTGACGGTCAAGAAAACAAAAATGGGTCATATCTTGTCGGAAGACAAGTTGAAATGAATCTAGGCGCAGAAAAGGAGCGATTTCCCATGGCAAACATTCTCGAAGGTTATGTAACGGGCAAAGGGCTGAAGTTCGGCATCGTCGTCGCACGGTTCAATGAATTCATCACGTCGAAGCTTTTGGGCGGCGCGCTCGATACGCTGCACCGCCACGAGGCGGCGGACGACGACATCGACGTGGCATGGGTGCCGGGCGCGTTCGAAATCCCCATCGTCGCAAAAAAGATGGCGGAGAGCGGCAAGTATGACGCGGTCATCTGTCTCGGCGCGGTCATCCGCGGCTCGACGTCGCATTACGATTACGTCTGCAACGAGGTGTCGAAAGGCGTCGCGCAGGTCGGCCTCCAGACGGGCGTGCCGACGATCTTCTCCGTCGTCACGACGGAAAACATCGAGCAGGCCATCGAGCGCGCGGGCACGAAGGCCGGCAATAAAGGTTCGGATGGCGCGATGGCGGCGATGGAGATGGCAAATCTTTTGAAGAAGGTCGGTAAATAATGAAGATAGGCATTTTGAGTGATACGCACGGGCATGAGATGGCCTGGGCAGATGCTTGTGACAAATTTTTCAAGGGCGCGGAGATGATTTTGCATGCGGGCGACGTGCTGTACCACGGACCGCGGAATCCTCGGAAAGCGGACTACAATCCGGCGGGGCTGGTGGAACGCATCAACAAGTGCTCCGTGCCTGTCGTGATCGCGCAGGGCAACTGCGATTCGTCCGTCGATGCGAGCTGTCTCGACGTGCCGATTTGCGCGCCGTATGCGTTTGTCGTCGTGGACGGCGTGCGCATCCTCGTGACGCATGGCGATGCGTGTATGAGCGATGAGGAAAAGGATGCGTGGGCGCAGAAGTTTCATGCGGATCTTTTCATCAGCGGCCACATCCATACGACGGTGCTGGAAAAGCGTGGCAGCACGGTGTTCCTGAACCCGGGCTCGGCGGCGCTGTCGAAGCGCGCGGACGGGAAAGCGACGTGCGCAGTGTTCGAAGACGGCGTCGTGCGCATCTATGAGATCGCGACGGGCGCGGTGCTTGAGGAATTGGCGCTCGGATGATATGATGTAGGGAAATGACTGCGTTTTGCAGAAAGGAACCGTTACGCATTGGAAGATTTCACGATGGAAGACCTCGAATCGCGCATCGTCTCGCAGGATGAGCAGACGGCGGATGATTGGCAGTACAGCTTGCGGCCGCGCCGCCTCGCGGAGTACATCGGCCAGGACAAGGCGAAAGCGAACCTGCAGATCTTCATCCAGGCGGCGCTGTCGCGCGGCGAGGCGCTCGACCATGTGCTACTGTACGGGCCGCCGGGGCTCGGCAAGACGACGCTCGCCGGCATCATCGCGAATGAGCTTGGCGTGAATTTTCGCCAGACGTCCGGGCCGGCCATCGAGCGGCAGGGCGACCTCGCGGCGCTCTTGACGAACCTCGAGGAACGCGATGTGCTGTTCATCGATGAAATCCACCGCTTGTCACGCAGCGTCGAGGAAGTATTGTACTCCGCGATGGAGGACTTCGCACTCGACATCATTATCGGAAAAGGGCCGTCGGCGCGCTCCATCCGGCTCGACATCGCGCCGTTCACGCTGATCGGCGCGACGACGAAGGCCGGTGCGCTCGCACCGCCGCTGCGCGACCGTTTCGGCGTCATCTCGCGGCTCGAATATTACGAGCCGGACGCGCTCGTCACGATCATCCAGCGGGCGGCGGAAATCCTCAAGATTCCCATCGAGGACACGGGCGCCGTCGAGATCGCGCGCCGGTCGCGCGGCACGCCGCGCATCGCGAACCGTCTGCTCAAGCGCGTGCGCGATGTCGCGCAGATCGAGGGCACGGGCGTCATCACGGCGGAGATCGCCGACAAGGCACTGCGGATGCTCGAGATTGACGCACGCGGCCTCGACCATACGGATCGCCGCATGCTCCTCACGATGATCCAGAAGTTCGGCGGCGGGCCCGTCGGCCTCGACACGCTCGCCGCAGCCATCAGCGAATCGACAGACACGATTGAGGACGTGTACGAACCGTTCCTCATCCAGCTCGGCTTTTTGAACCGCACGCCGCGCGGCCGCGTCGCGACGGCGGCGGCGTACGCGCACCTCGGCATCTCGTATCCGACGAGAGATTGACAAACATGAAACTTTTGCTTCATATGTGCTGCGGCCCGTGCTCCTGCTATCCCGTGAAAACGCTGCGGGCGCAGGGCATCGAGCCGACCGGCTTTTTTTTCAACCCGAACATTCATCCGTACAAAGAGTGGAAGCACCGCCTCGACACGGCGAAAGAATTTGCTGCAAAAGTCGGCATGGAGATTATCACGGACGAACACTACGCTTTGCACGAATTTGTCCGCCGCGCCATCCCAGCCGAGTCGCAGCCGAACGGCCGCTGCACGATGTGCTACACGTGGCGGCTCCGCGAGACGGCGCGCTACGCGAAAGAGCACGGCTACGATGCGTTCACGTCGACGCTGTTCTATAGCATCTATCAGCAGCACGACCTCATGCGCCGCACAGCCGAGCGCTTCGCCGTAGCGTATGGCGTCGCGTTTCGTTACGAAGACTTCCGCCCGGGCTGGCAGGAGGGCATCGACATCAGCAAGGAGCTCGACCTCTACCGCCAGCCGTACTGCGGCTGCATCTTCTCTGAGGAAGAGCGCTACAGCAAGGAATATTTGAAACGCCGGCGCAAAGAAAACCGCGCGAAGAAGCGTGCGCGGATGGAAAGGGAACAACAAAGCCATGCATAAACTTTCTGCGTTCCTTTTGACATTTTTGCTCTGTTTTGCCTTCACAGCTCCCGCTTCCGCCGCCTGGCAGCCGACGGTCGCCGTCGGCATCCTGTCGGCGCAAACGACGGTATCTATCGCCGTTCGCAGCGGCACGGCCGTGCTGAAGACGGATGCGAAGGCGAAGCCCATGAAGACGTTGCGCCCGGGCATGAGCGTCACGATTACGACGGCCGGCAGCCAGCTCGCTGCGGATGGCAAGCCGGCGCGCACGGCGACGCTCCTCGTCACGAGCGCGGATGAGCGCGAACCGCTCACGCTCGCCGTGAACGGCCGATTGTATCGTGGCGCGATCCGCACGGATCTTCATGGCTACGCCATGACCGTTGTCAACATCGCGCGTACGGAAGATTATCTGCAGGGCGTCGTGCCGCAGGAAATGCCATCCGCGTGGCCGCGCTCTGCCATCGAGGCGCAGGCTGTCGCCGCGCGCACGTTTGCGCTCGCGAACCGCGGCCGCCACAGCGCAGAGGGCTTTGATCTCTGCGCGACAACGCATTGCCAGAGCTACGGCGGCGTTGCGGCGGAGGAGACGGGCAGCAATGCGGCGATTGCCGCGACGTATGGCGACGTCCTCACGTACCGGGGCAAGCTCATCGACGCCGTGTTCCACACGGACAGCGGCGGCTGGACGGACAGCAGCAAGGCCGTCTGGGGCACGGATATCCCGTACCTCCAGCCCGCGAAAGAACGCGCGACGAAGACACAGCCGTGGACGCGCAAATGGACGACGAGTGAATTTGCCGCAAAGCTCGCGAAAAAGAAATCCATAGGCACGCTGAAAAAAATCCAGCTCACGCCGCTCACGATTGGCAAAAGTGCAAGCGACCGCTCGGCCTCGGGCCGCGTGACGGCGGCGACGTTCGTCGGAACGAAGGGAAGCGTGCGCCTCACAGGCAACGACCTGCGCAGCCTCCTCGGCCTGCCGAGCACGCTGTTCGACCTGCGGCTCGACGGCACGACGGTCACGGCGACGGGCTACGGCGCCGGCCACGGCCTCGGCCTCTCGCAATGGGGGGCGAAAGCATTTGCCGACGCCGGGCAGGACGCGAAGGCCATCCTCGCGCATTACTATGTTGGCACGACGCTGAAAGAACTTTACAAGAAATGAAGGAATTTTATCTTGACGATGCTGTTATCTGATTTTGACTACGACCTGCCGGAGGAGCGCATCGCGCAGACGCCAATCGAGCCGCGCAACGCCTCGCGCCTCATGGTGCTCGACCCCGTCGCGAAAACCATCGGCCACGACCATTTTTACAACCTCAAGAACTACCTGACGCCTGGTGACACGCTGATCTTCAACGACACGCGCGTGCTGCCGGCGCGCCTCATCGGCCATCGCGACCAGACGGGCGGCAAGGTCGAAGTGTTCCTTTTGCGCCGCCTCGATGCCGACCATTGGGAGACCCTCGTGAAGCCGGGCAAGAAGGCGCAAGTCGGCAACGTCATCAACTTCAGCGACGAGCTCTCGTGTACGGTCACGGAGCACACGGATTTCGGCGGGCGTATCGTCGAGTTCCGCTATGAAGGCATCTTCGAAGAAATCCTCGACCGCCTTGGCGAGACGCCGCTGCCTCCGTACATCCACGAAAAACTCGAGGACAAGGAGCGCTACCAGACCGTCTACAACCGCGAAGAGGGAAGCGCCGCCGCGCCGACGGCCGGCCTGCACTTCACGAAAGCTCAGATGCAGGAGCTCAAGGACATGGGCGTGAACCTCGGCTTTGTCACGCTCCACGTCGGCCTCGGCACGTTCCGCCCTGTCAGTGTCGAAAATATCCAGGAACACGAGATGCACAAGGAGTTCTATCACATCTCGGACGAGACGGCGCAGCTCATCAAAAACACGAAAGCTGCCGGCCACCGCGTCATCGCTGTCGGCACGACGTCGATCCGCACGCTCGAATCCGCTGCGACGGCGCCAGGCGAGATCGCGGGCAAGAGCGATTGGACGGGCATCTTCATTTATCCCGGCTACGATTTCAAGATTGTCGACGCGCTCGTGACGAATTTCCACCTGCCGAAATCGACGCTGATCATGCTGATTTCCGCGTTCGCCGGCCGCACGTTCGTGCTCAATGCCTACAAGACCGCCGTCACGGAAAAATACCGCTTCTTCTCGTTCGGCGACGCCATGTTCATTAGCCGCCCGCAGCCGAAAGACGAGCGCGACGCGGAACTTGCCGCGCTCGAAGCTTCGCATGCATAAGGGAGAGACCCACATGAAAGACATCATTTCCCCCTCCATCCACGATGTCACGCGCGCCATCCTCGCTGACTACGACCACGGCCGCCCGATTGACAAGCTCGACGTCTTCAATCAGCCGGACACGAAAGTCATCTACGAGCTCATCAATGAGCTCGTGCGCATCGCGTACCCCGGCTTTTCGAAGGACAAGAACTATCGGATCTACGACATCCGCAACAACCTCTCGATGGTCATCGAAGACATCGCGTTCCGCCTGAACAAGCAGATCGCCATCGCGCTCCGGTATGGCAAAGCGGAAAACGAAGTCGAGCTCGAGAAGACGCGCGTGCAGTCGCAGGAAATCACGCTCGAGTTCCTGCGCCGCATCCCGCGCGTGCGCGAATACCTTGCGACGGATGTCGCGGCCGTCTTTGACGGCGACCCGGCGGCTGAGAGCGCTGACGAGATTATTTTCGCGTATCCCGGTCTCTACGCTATCACGATTTTCCGCTATGCGCACATCCTTTACGAACTCCAAGTGCCTGTCATCCCGCGCATCATGACGGAGCTCGCGCACAGCAAGACGGGCATCGACATCAATCCGGGCGCGACGATCGGCCGCTATTTCATGATCGACCACGGCACGGGCATCGTCGTCGGCGAGACGACGGAGATTGGCGACCATGTGAAGGTCTATCAGGGCGTGACGCTCGGCGCGCTCTCGACGTCCGGCGGCCGCAAGCTCTGGGCGAAAAAGCGTCATCCGACGATTGAGGACGACGTCACGATCTATTCCGGCGCTTCGATCCTCGGCGGCGACACCGTCATCGGCAAGGGCTCCGTCATCGGCGGCAACGTGTTCCTCACGCGCTCCGTCGCGCCCGGCACGAAAGTCTCCGTCAAGAATCAGGAACTGCGCTTCAACAACGAGGGCAACGAGATCGAGGAAGTCAAGGAAGACCCGAACGCCGCTTGGTTCTATGTCATCTGATTTGCATCGCGCGCCTCGTTGTTGTAGAATGAAAAAGACAGCTTTCGCGAGGTGGACGGGATGAAGCAGGAAACCATGGACGACGTGGAAGCCGCGCTTGCGGACTGGGCGTTTGCTGACAAGCTCCCAGCCGACTGCGCCGGCTTCCATTTTTCTGTGCAAAAAACAGCGCACGGCGATATGTACGACATTTTTTCGTACGACAATCCGCCGGCCCACAAGTCCGTCACGGCGTATTTCCACGAGGAGACGCACGAGTACAAATTGCGCGTGCGCACGGGCTTCATCGAGTTCTGCCGCATCGAGTTCATCACGGCTGACCTCGCCACATTTGCGCAGACGGTCGAGCAGCAGCTCACGCATCTGCTCGAAAGCCTCGTGACGTTCGACCCCGAGGAGCTGACCGTCATGGTGCGGCAGAAAGGCATCCTCACGTGGTCGTATGCATCAGAGTTGCCGGAGACGCTTGAAGGATACACGCTCTTCGTCCGGCCGTCTGCGCCCGTCAAGATCACGAACGGCTCGTACATCCTCATCGACTACGTTGACTTCGAGCACGGTGGCGACGTCACAATCTACTACAACATGTATCGCGATGAATTTTTCGGCGAGGCGCGCGTCCATGCGATTCCCGACGTCACGTATGATTTTGATTCGCATACACTTGACGAATTGCAGCAGAAGCTCGAGGCGCATCTCGTCGAGCGCATGAAGCAGGCGCGTGCGATGGCCGATGCGGAGACGGAGAAGCGGAAGCGGAAAGCCGCAGAAAAGGAGCAGCCAGCATGATCATCATCGACAAAGCCATCCTGCATATCCTCGATTTCCTTTCGGGCGTCACGGTCTATTCCGACCGAGCCATGGAGCTCGACGACACGGTGCAATCATTTTTGCAGAAGCATCTTGAAAAGACGCTCGCGCGCACGGACGCAAAGCCCGGCACGTTTGCGGACGACAGCGCGTTCCAGAGCGCACTCGCGGCCTACAAGGCAGGCGAGACGGACTTCGTCGCGTTCTCGAAAGATGTCGCGAAGCGCATGGAGAACACCTACCTTCACACGGACGAGCCCGTCTCGACGGACGTCATTGTCATCGACGCGCACGTCGACGAGCGCCGCACGCTGCTGCTGCTGCGCTGCACGAACCACACGGGCTATGTCCATCAGGTCAATCAGACGGAGAGCGGCGTCGAGAACGACATCATCCATCACTACGCGATCCTCCCGGGCCCCGGCCAGCGCATCGACGAGTTTGCCGTCATCGACATGGAGACGATGGAGTTGCGCCTCGTCTCGAAAAAACACGCCGTCGACGGCGACAAGCGCGACGTGCTCCCCGAGATGATCCTCGAATGCAACCTCGCGCCCTCGCAGAAAGACGCGCTGAAGTCGTTGCAGGACACGACGGCGAAAGTCGCGGAGTCGTACGGCCACGATGCCGTGACAGCGGCTGCTGCTGCGAAGAATTACGTCGCCGAGCACATGGAGATCAGCGACGAGCTCGACCTCAAGAAAGCGGGCGAGGAACTTTTCGCCGGCCAGCCTGCCATGCAGGCCGACTACAATCGCGCCATCGAGGAGCAGGGATTTTCCGAGCCTGTGCACATGGATCAGGAGCAGGCGCTGAAATCCGTCGCGAAGCACAAGCTCAAGACGGACACGGGCATCGAGCTCACGATCCCGACGGACTACTTTGACAACACACAATTCCTCGAATTCAACAACTGCGACGACGGCACGATTTCCATCACGATCAAGCATGTCGCAAGCATCATCAACCGCGGCTGAACGCACAGCAAAGGAGCATCCTTCTTGTTTTCCGAAAAACTCAACAAACTGAAATCTGAAATTCTCACAAAATATCGCCCGCAGTTCGACCGCCTCGACGCCATCTCCGAGGCGAACACGCTGAAAGTCCTCGACGCGATGCGCGCGTGCAAGGTCTCTGATGCGCATTTCAACACGACGACGGGCTACGCGTACGACGACATCGGCCGCGGCAAGCTCGAAGAACTCTACGCGAACGTCTTCGGCGCGGAGCGCGCGCTCGTGCGCACGCAGTTCGTCAGCGGCACGCACGCGCTCGCGACCGTATTGTACGGCATTTTGCGCCCGGGCGACGAGCTCGTCTCGCTGACGGGCAAGCCGTACGACACGATGCAGACGGTCATCGGCTACGACAATCCATGCCCTGGCTCGCTGAAAGAATTCGGCGTGCTGTATAACGAGCTGTCGATGAAGGACGGCCGCGTCGACATGGAACATATCAAAGACGTCATCACGCCGAAAACGAAGATGGTCGAAATCCAGCGCTCGCGCGGCTACAGCATGCGCGCGCCGCTCTCCATCGACGACATCCGCGCTATCACGGCGGAAGTCCATCGCGTGAAGCCTGATTGCGTCTGCTTCGTCGACAATTGCTACGGCGAATTCGTCGAGACGCTTGAGCCGACGCAGGCCGGCGCCGACATCATGGCCGGCTCGCTCATCAAGAATCCAGGCGGCGGCCTCGCGCCGACGGGCGGCTACATCGCAGGAAAAAGCGACCTCGTCGAGCTCGCTTCCTACCGCCTGACCGCGCCGGGCATGGGCGACGAGCTCGGTGCGAGCCTCTCGAATAATCGTCTGCTCTTCCAAGGATTCTTCCTCGCGCCGCACGTCACGGCGCAGGCCATCAAAGGCGCGATCTTCGCCGCTGCGCTCTTTGACGCGCTCGGTTACAAGACGCTGCCGCTGCCGACGGACGCGCGCGGCGACATCATCCAAGCCATCGAGCTCGGCAGTGCGGAGAAGCTCATTGCGTTCTGCGGCGGCATCCAGAAGTATTCGCCTGTCGACTCCTTCGCCGCGCCCGAGCCTTGGGACATGCCGGGCTACGCTGACAAGATCATCATGGCCGCCGGCACGTTCGTCCAAGGCGCGAGCATCGAATTTTCCGCCGACGGCCCGCTCCGTGCGCCGTACAACGTCTACCTCCAAGGCGGCCTGACGTTTGAGCATGCCATCCTCGGTATCCTCGGGGCTGCGCAAGCGATTGAGGATTTAGGGGAGAAAAACAAGTAAAAGGAAGGCCATTCCTCCCGGGTGCGCTTGCTTTTTCTATGTAATTTTGCTAAACTTGATACCATAATTGAAGAAAGATTCCACTGGGGGAGCTTCGGCTGAGAAACTACGGTTGACCCTTGGAACCTGTCAGGATAATACCTGCGTAGGGAAGTGGCATGTGTTTCGTCAGACGTGGCATGGCCGCTGTCTGGCGTTTTTGTTTTGTGTGATTCAGGAGGCGTTTTTGTATGGCAACACAAATGCAGCTCGCGCGCGAGGGCAAGCTCACGGACGCGATGCGGCGCGTCGCGGAGGACGAGCACGTCGCGGTCGAGACGGTGCGCGAGCGCGTGGCGAAAGGGACGATCGCGATCTGCGCGAACGTGAATCATGTCGCGAAGAGCAACGGCACGTTCCAGCCGCGCGGTGTCGGCGAGGGGCTCAAGACGAAAGTCAATGTGAACATCGGCACGTCGAGCACGTTCCCGGAGATCGCGCCGGAGCTCGAAAAGCTCGACGAGGCGGTGCGCTGCGGCGCGGACGCCGTCATGGACCTCTCGACGGGCGATGGCATCGACGAGTCGCGGCGGCGCATCATCGAGCATTCGCCGGTCATGGTCGGCACGGTGCCGCTCTATCAGGCGACGGTGCGATCCATCCGCGAGCACGGCGCCGTCGTTGAGATGACGGACGACGACATCCTCGAAACGATCGAGGCGCAGGCGAAGGACGGCGCGGACTTCATGACGCTCCATTGCGGCGTGACGCGCGCGGCCATCGAGGCGATGCGCACGCAAGGCCGCGTCATGGACATCGTGAGCCGCGGCGGCTCGTTCATCGCGGGCTGGATGCTGCACAACGAGCAGGAGAATCCGCTGTACGAGCACTACGATGATATTTTGGATATTTGTGAAAAATACGACGTGACGATCAGCCTCGGCGACGGCATGCGGCCGGGCTGCACGGCGGACGCGACGGATCGCGCGCAGCTGACGGAACTCATCACGCTCGGCAGCCTCGTCGACCGCGCGTGGCGACGCGGCGTGCAGGTCATGGTCGAGGGACCGGGCCATGTGCCGTTCGACCAGATCCAGGCGAACATGCAGCTCGAGAAGCGCCTCTGCCGCAATGCGCCGTTCTACGTGCTCGGCCCACTGGTCACGGACATCGCGCCGGGCTACGACCACATCACGTCGGCCATCGGCGGCACGCTCGCGGCGGCGTCGGGTGCAGACTTCCTCTGCTACGTCACGCCGGCCGAGCATCTCGCGCTGCCGACGATCGAGGACGTGCACACGGGCGTCATCACGGCGCGCATCGCGGCGCACGCGGCCGACCTCGTGAAGAACGTGCCGGGCGCGCGCGACTGGGACCGCAAAATGGCCGAAGCGCGCAAGGAACTCGATTGGAATGCGCAGATGGAGCTCGCCATCGATCCAGACCTCGCCCGCCAGAAGCGCGGCGCGCGCAATCCCGAGGACGAAGGCGCCTGCTCGATGTGCGGCGACTACTGCGCCGTCGAGATCATCCACAAGTATTTCGACAAGCGCACGTGCCCGTGCGATGATTGAGATTGTTGTGTAGATTTTTCAAAAAATTATTGTGCCAGCAAGAGGATTTTTTTCCTTCGCAGCGAATACTACCATATAAGAAGAAAAAGACTGCAAGAACGCGTTGCAGTTTGGAGCGTTTCGTGAGGAGGTAGTTACTATGGGGAAGATCAACAAGATTCTCGTCCCGGTCGACGGTTCGGTGAACGGCTGCAAGGCGACGGATGAGGCCATCTTCTTCGCGGAGAAGTGCAAGGCCGACCTCGACTTCGTCTATGTGGCGAGCAACATCAACAAGGACATCCCGAGCCACATCGTCTTCGACCGCATCTGGGAGAAGCTCCCCGATGACCTCAAGGCCTCGAAGCACGTCGAGACGGGCAGCATCCCGAAAGCCATCCTGCGCGTCGCGGCGCAGGA
>NZ_JALFCU010000103.1 GCF_022771645.1 Selenomonas sp. | reverse complement strand
GGCATGGAGGCCGGCGACGTCATGGAGTGCTGCATCAAAGGGATGCAGGCGCACAAGGAAGAGCTCGGATTCTGATTTGCTGAAGCTGTGCGGCGGCGGGCGTGTTCCTGCCGCCGTTTTGTTATGCAGGCGTTATGATTCTGCGGTAGTATGAAGCTGTATAAATTTCGAGCGAAAGAAGCGTTCAGAATGATAACGACAGACAACGATCCGGGACAGCGACGACGCGTCCGGATCGTTTCTTTTTTGCACGGGGAAACAGGACTCTTGGTATTCCTGATGGTGACGGGGCTCGTATACAACGTCGGCATGACGGCGGGGCCGTATTTCGAGGGACAGCTCGCAGGGTGCCTCGCGGATATCCTCGATGGTGCGCGGGAGGCGGCAGACATGCTGCGTCTCGCAGGCCTCTATGTCGCTGTCATCTTCGTCGTGCAGGGCAGCCGCGCGGGCAAGCGGTTTTTCGTGCGGCGCTTTGCGAATCATGTCAACCGCCGCATGCGGGCGGCGCTCTATCATGCGCTCGTTCATCAGGACGCGGGGCGCATGCAGTCGGAGGGAACGGGCGCGCTCATGACGAAGGCGGTCACGGATGTCGACATCTGCACGGAAGGCATCCGGAAATTCACGACGGAGCTCTTTGATACGGGCGTTGTGATGATCGCGTATCTCGGCATGCTCGTCTGGTACGATGCGCGGCTCTCGTTCTTCTCGTGCGCGTTCCTGCCGCTCGCGTACCTTTGGGCGGCGCGGTGGAAGCGGCGCGTGGCAAAAGCGGGCAGCGCGGCGCGCGAAAGCGAGGGCGCGCTTGCAGCGGCGACGATGGATCGCATCGGGAACGAGGCACTCTACCGCGTGAATGGCGTCGAGGCGCGACGCAACGCGTTGTATGAAACGGATCTCGCGGCATATGAGCGCGCGTCCATCCGCTCGGGCGTGCTCGAGAATGCGATGCAGCCGCTCTACCGCATCGTGTCGCTCGCGGGCGCTGTGCCAATCTTCTGGATCGGCGGCGGCTACGTGCTCGCGGGGCGCTGGGACATCGCGGCGTTCACGGCGTTCTTCTCGTGTTTTTTGCGCTTCGCCGTGAAGTCGTCGCATGCGGCGAAGCTCTTCAACGCCGTGCAGAAAGCGCAGGTGTCGTGGCAGCGCATCCGGCCGCTGCTCGCGGACGCGCAGGACGAAGACGTGAGGCAAACGGCATCACAACCTGTGCATATCGAAGCACGCAATCTCTCCATCGAGCGCGGCGGGAAAGCGCTGCTCGCGGACGTTTCGTTTTCCCTGGCGCCCGGCGAGCTGTTCGCCGTGACGGGGCCGGTCGCCTGCGGCAAGTCGTCGCTCGGCGCGGCGCTGGCGGGCGAGCTCGCGTATGGCGGCAGTATGACGGCGGATGGCCGGGAGTTGTCGTCGATGACGGATGGCGAGCGGCGCGGCCTCGTGACGATACTGCACCACGCGCCGGAGCTCGTCCATGCGACGCTCGCAGAAAATGTCGCGCTCGGAAAAGACGTGGACGTGGACGCGTATTTGCGGCTTGCGGAGCTCGCGCCGGACATCAGTAGTGGTGCGCTCGTGCCCGATACAGAGGTTTTCGCGGACGGGCGGCCGCTCTCGGGCGGACAGCAGGCGCGTCTCGCGTTCGCGCGGACGCTCGCGCATGCGGGCGCGCTCGTCGTGCTCGACGATCCGTTCGCGTCCGTCGATGCGGAGACAGAGCGGCGGATGTTCGCGAACCTGCGCGCATGGCAGGGCAAGCGCATCGTCGTCCTGCTCTCGTCACGCCTGCGGATGTTCCCGTACTGCGACCGCGTGCTTTATCTCGCGGACGGCACGGGCGTTTGCGGGACGCACGAGGAACTGCTCGCGGCGTGCGCGGGGTATTGCGGACTCTATGAAGCACAGGCGAAAGGAGCGGAACGACATGCAGGAACCGTTTTATCGTGACATGCTGCTGGCATTCATGCGCCGTTTCCCGCGCGCATGCCTTGCCACGCTCGCGCTCATCCTGCTCGCATCCGCGGCGGCGCTCGTGCCGCCGCTCGTGCTCGGGCGGTTCATCGACGCGCTCGGTGACGGGCGGCTGGCTGTCGTGCTCGGCTTTGGCTATTTTGCGGCGGGCGCGCTGGCCGGACTCTTCGAAAGCGGGCAGAATGCGAGCATCGTCGCCATCGGCCAGCGGCTCATGCACGACCTCAGGAGCCGCATGGCGGCAAAGCTGCCGAAGCTGCCGGCCGCATATTTCACGGAGCATGCATCCGGGACGACGGCGGCGCTGTTCCTCAAGGATGTCGACGCCATCGACGTGTTGTTCACGGATGGCATTTTGTCGCTCTTTGCGAACAGCTTGCGCATCGTGGCGATCCTCGCGGCGGTGTTCTGTACGAGCCATGGGCTGTTTTTCCTGCTCTGCATCGCGCTCCCCGTGCTGTTCCTGTTCACGCGCTGCGTGCAGCGGCGCGTGCGCGCGGCGCAGTCGGCGAACCGCTCGGCCGTTGCGCGCATCGTCGCCGTGATTCCCGAGACGCTCGCGAGCTTCCGCATGATCCGTGGGCTCGGTGCGGAAGCGTGGATGGAGCGTCGCTACGGCGCGGCGCTCGACGACGGCTACCGTGCGATGGATCGCACGAATTTTTACGATTCCGTCTATTCGCCCGTCATCCAGTCGGCGGGCGCGGCTGTCGTTGCCGTCATGATGGTGCTTGCGGCCGGCGAGGGGACGCGCGTGCTGTTCGCGTTGTCCGTTGGCGATGCCGTCGCGATGACGGCGTACGTGCTCGCGGTCTTCGAGCCGCTCGCGGCGCTCGGCATGGAGATCCAGACGATCCAGGCGGCGGCCGCCGCGCTCGGTCGCATCCGCGCGTTCCTCGACGCGGAGGAATTGCCGCACATGCGTGATGCTGCCTCAGAGACAGGAAAAGCCGCAGCGGAGGGCAATTTCGTTGCGGCTTTGGATGATGCGCCCTGCATCGTGTTCCGTGACGTGACGTTCGGCTATGACGCCGAGCATCCCGTGCTCGCGCATCTGTCGTTTTCCGTGCGCCCCGGCGAGCACGTCGTCTTGCGCGGCCGCACGGGCGCGGGCAAGACGACGATCCTGCGCCTCGTGACGGGGCTTTACGTGCCGCAGTCGGGCGCGGTGCTCGTCGGCGGGCGGCCGGCGGCAGCGGTGCCTCCTGCCGATCGCCGCAAACTGTACGGCGTGGCAGGGCAGGCGTTCACGGCCGTGCCCGGCACGGTGCGCGACCAGCTGGCGCTCGGCGACGAAAGCGTCACGGACGCGATGATCTGGCAGGCGCTTTCCGTCGCCGGCCTGGGCGCGGCGGTGCGCAGCCTGCCGCAAGGGCTCGCGACGGCTACCGCATCGGCAGGATTTTCCGAGGGCGAGCGACATCTGCTCGGTTTCGCCCGCGCCATCGTCTGCGAGCCGCGCATCCTGCTGCTCGACGAATGCACGTCGCACCTCGACAGCGCGACAGAGGCGCAGCTGCTCGCCGCCATCCGCCGCTGTTCCGCCGGCCGCGCCGTGCTTTCCGTCACGCACCGCTGGAGCGCCGCCATGAGGCAGACGCGCACGATCGTGCTGGACGGAAATGGAATGATTGACGAAGCAAAGAAGTGATTTGACTTTTTGCTCTTTCTGCGTTATCATAAGAGCCGTGGCTGGCACTCGAAGACGTTGAGTGCTAATAACAATGAATCTTATGCAGAAAGGCAGATACCAAATGGCGAAAGAAACCCATGAATTCCAAGCGGAGACGCGCGAGCTCCTCGACCTCATGATCCACAGCATCTACACGAATCACGAGATCTTCCTGCGCGAGCTCATTTCGAATGCGTCGGATGCGCTCGACAAGGTGCATTTCGAGAGCCTGACGAACCGCGACCTCCTCGAGGGTGATGATGCGTTCGAAATTTTCCTCGTGCCGGACAAAGACGGCCATACATTCACGATCGCCGATAACGGCATCGGCATGACGAAGGACGAGCTCGTCGACAACATCGGCACGATCGCGAAGTCGGGCACGAAGGCGTTCCTCGACCAGCTGAAGAAGGCGAAGGAAAACGACGAAAGCATCGACGACAAGGGCATGATCGGCCAGTTCGGCGTTGGCTTCTACTCGGCATTCATGGTCGCGGAGAAGGTCACGATCCTCACGCGCAAGGCGGGCGAATCGCAGGCATGGAAGTGGGAGTCGACGGCGGACGGCAGCTACACGATCGAAGAGGCCGAGAAGGAGAAGCGCGGCACGACGATCACGATCCAGCTTGCGAAAGAATTCTACGGCGACGCGTCCGAGGAGGACTTCACGGATCCTTACAAAATCCAGGGCCTCGTCAAGAAGTATTCCGACTACGTCCGCTATCCGATCAAGATGAACTGGGAGACGGAAGAAATCCCGAAGGACGCGGACGGCAAGCCCATCAAGGACGCGAAGCCGGAGAAGAAAGTCGAAGTCCGCACGCTGAACTCCATGGAGCCGCTCTGGACGAAGAACAAGTCCGACATCAAAGACGAAGAATACAAAGAATTTTTCAAAAATCAGTTCCACGAGTGGGAAGACCCGATGGAGGTCTTCCACACGAAGGCCGAGGGCAGCGTGTCGTACACGGCGCTCCTCTGCATCCCGGCGCACGCGCCGTTCAACCTGTACCAGCAGGATTATGAGCCGGGCCTGCAGCTCTACAGCCGCCATGTGTTCATCATGGACAAGTGCAAGGACCTGCTGCCGGATTACCTGCGCTTCATGAAAGGCCTCGTCGATTCGCCGGACCTCTCGCTCAACATTTCGCGCGAGCTCTTGCAGCAGAGCCGCGAGCTCAAGGTCATCGGCCGCGCGCTCGAGAAAAACATCCTCAAGGCGCTCGACCGCAAGCTGAAGAACAAGCGCGATGACTACGAGAAATTCTGGAACGAGTTCGGCAAGTCACTGAAGATCGGCGTGTACAACAGCATGTACTCGGGCGATTCCGACACGCGCGACAAGCTGAAGGACTTGCTGCTGTTCATGAGCTCGAAGGAAGGCAAGCTCGTGACGCTGAAAGAATACGTCGAGCGCATGCCGGAGAGCCAGAAGAAAATCTACTACGCGACGGCGAAGGACAAGGAGACGATTGAGAGCCTGCCGCAGATGGAGACGCTCAGAGACAAGGGCATCGAGGTGCTGTACCTCCTCGACCCGGTCGACGAGTTCTGCCTCGAGACGCTGCACAGCTACGAGGAAAAGGAATTCCACTCCATCAGCCGCGGCGACCTCGACCTCGACGACGCCGAGAGCCAGGAGGTCAAGAAGGAGACGGAAGAGCTCCAGAAGCAGAGCGGCGACCTCATGAAGGACATCAAGGACGTGCTCGGCGACAAGGTCGCAGACGTCAAAGTCTCCGCGCGCCTCAAGTCGTCAGCCGTCTGCCTCGTCGCGGACGAAGCCGGCCCGTCGCTCTCGATGGAGCAGGCGTTCTCCGATATGAAGAACCCGCTGTTCAAGGCGAAGCGCATCCTCGAGATCAATCCGCATCATGAGCTCTTCACGCGCCTTCAGGCGCTCCATGATGCAGGGAAGGACAGCCAGGACTTCAAGGATTACTGCGACCTCCTCTACACGCAGGCGCTGCTCATCGAAGGCATCCTGCCGGAGAACCCCGTCGACTTCGCGAACAAGGTCGCGAAACTCATGGCGAAATAAAACGGAATATCTGCTTATTAGAAACGGTTTCAGTCGTGCATTCAGCGACAGAAGCCGTTTTCTTTTGCTTTAGCGCGAGCAATCCGCGTATTTTGATAAAAACTCGAAAAAAGCGCTTGCATTTTGGAAGGGGGTGGGCTATAATGTGAATTGTCAAGAGAAAACGTTTTCGAGAATGTTTCCGGAAGGGCATAAGGGACGCAGGCGGTGGATGAAAGGGACGTCAACGGCTTGCGGCTTGGATGGAACGCTCGAAATGTTCGCAATCTTTCCATTCGTGCCTTGTTTTGCGAGAAAAAAGGAAATCGTTTACAACAAGACACAACGTCCAAGGGGGACACGCGTATGAGTGACAAATTCGTGATTTCCATCAGCCGCCAGTACGGCTGCGGCGGCCGCGAGCTCGCCGGCATCCTCGCCGACAAGCTCGGCGTGAAGCTGTACGACCGCCAGATCGTCCACATCGCGGCGGCGAAGCTCGGCATCAACGACCTCAGCGAGGAAGAACTCCTCGCGATGGAGAAGCAGGTGCAGCCGCTCGCCATGCATTTCATGCCGTTCCATTCGTTCGGCACGCACATGGGCGAGTCGAGCCGCGGCATGTTCCTCTCGGAGTCGGCGGCCATCAAGAAGCTCGTCGCCGACGGCAGCTGCGTCATCCTCGGCCGCTGCGCGGACTACGTGTTGCGCGACGAGCCGAACCATTTCGCCATCTTCGCGTGCGCGGACGATGAGTTCCGCGAGCAGCGCGGCAAGACGGCGTACGAGGGCAAGAGCCTGAAGGAGCTCGACGCTGAGGACAAGAAGCGCGCCCGCTACTACAACTACTACACAGGACGCAACTGGGGCGAGGGGCAGAACTACGACCTCGTCGTGAATACGGGCAAGCAGCCGCTCGACAAGCTGGCAGATGCCATCATCGCGTACATCAAAGCCGTCAAGGCATAAAATTTCATATCTGAAACGTAATCGATATATCAGGGGGATAAAGATTACCATGGCACAAAGCAAAGGCAGTGTGTGGCCGCGCATCGCATA
This sequence comes from Selenomonas sp., assembly GCF_022771645.1. Classification (GTDB taxonomy): domain Bacteria; phylum Bacillota; class Negativicutes; order Selenomonadales; family Selenomonadaceae; genus Selenomonas_C. The sequence continues at coordinate 17,636 of NZ_JALFCU010000103.1, read as the reverse complement.
TGCGTGCGGCACGTTCGGTCACGACGTTTTCTACGCGATGCTCGCGACGTACTTCATGATCTTCGTCACGAGCAACCTGTTCAATTCCGGCAACGCGACGCACGACCAGTACATGATCGGCATCGTCACGACGATCATCCTCATCCTGCGCATCGCGGAGCTGTTCGTCGATCCGTTCATCGGCAACATCATCGACAAGACGAAGACGCGCTGGGGCCGTTTCAAGCCGTGGGTCATTGTCGGCGCGTTCGTCGCAGCGATCTCTTTGGCGGCGCTCTTCACGGATTTCGGCGGCCTCGCGGCTTCGAGCCCGACGACGTACCTCATCCTGTTCGCCATCGTCTATTTCATCATGGACATTTTCTACAGCGCGAAGGATGTCGCCATCTGGTCGATGATCCCGGCGCTGTCGTTCGACTCGCATGAGCGCGAGATCACGGCGACGGTCGCGCGTATCGGCTCCGTGTTCGGCGGCCAGCTCGTCACGGTCATCGTCATGCCGGTCGTGCTGTATTTCTCCGTCAACCAGAATGGCGGCGCGGGCGACCCGACGGGCTGGTTCGCCTTCTCCTGCATCGGCGGCGGCATCGCGACGCTCGGCGCCATCATCCTCGGCCTCGGCACGAAAGAGCAGGACAGCGCGCTGCGCGAGAACAAGACGGACACGTCGGCGAAGGACGTGTTCAAAGTCCTCACGAAGAACGACCAGCTCCTCTGGATGGCCATCGCGTACCTCGTCTATGGCCTCGGCATCAACGTCGTCAACAACTTCAACCTGTATTACTTCATCTACGTCATCGGTGATGCGACCAAGTTCTCGATCCTCGGCGTCATCAACACGATCATCGGCCTCTTGGCCGTTGCGCTGTTCCCGGCGCTGACGACGAAATTCAGCCGCCGCAAGCTGTTCTTCGCCTCCGTTGCCATCATGGTCCTCGCGCTCGTCATCTATGCGATGAGCGGCACGAATGTCCCGATGGCGCTCCTCGGCGCCGGCCTCTTCGCGCTGCCGCAGCCGCTCGTCTTCCTCGTCGTCCTCATGACGATCACGGACTCCGTCGAGTACGGCCAGCTGAAGCTCGGCCATCGCGACGAGGCGGTCTGCCTCTGCGTGCGCCCGCTCGTCGACAAGCTCGCCGGCGCCATCTCCAGCGGCGTCATCGGCATGGTCGCCATCTGGGTCGGCATGACGGGCGGCGCGACGGCCGCCGACATCACGCCGGACAGCCTCGTGCACTTCCAGTTCATCATGTTCGCCGTGCCGATCATCTTCCTCGTCATCGCGTGCTTCATTTATCGTGCGAAAGTCACGCTGACGGAGCAGGAACATGCGAAGATCGTCCGCAAGCTCGAAGAGACGTGGACGGAAATCAACAAGTAATCGAGCACTCAAATTTCAGCCTCCCTCACCGAGGGAGGGGGACCGCGTTAGCGGTGGTGGGTGTGTCGGAGGTAGGAAGTAACAAGAATATCGATTGTCTTGTCGGAGGTGGACTGAAGTTTTACCTTCGACTGCACAATCGTGGAGATTCGTTCAGATCTACCTTCGCCACACCCCCTGCCACTTCGTGGCCCTCCCCCCTCGGGGAGGGGGCTGAGTTTGATTGATTTTTACGGGGGGACAATAAAATGAAAAACGCATTCGATTGGGGAAAGCTCGCCGACCCGACGTTCTTCACAGAGAACCGCGTCGCGGCGCACAGCGACCATCGCTATTACAAGGATTTCGCCGAGCTCGCGAAAGGGGAGAGCTCGTTCGAACTGAGCCTCAACGGGCTCTGGCAGTTCCGCTGCGCGAAAAACGTAGCGGCGCGTCCGGTCGGCTTCGAGGCAACGGATTACGACTGCCGCGACTGGGAGACCATCCGCGTGCCGGGGCACCTGCAGATGGAAGGCTACGGCGTGCCGCAGTACACGAACATGACGTATCCGTGGGACGGCCATGAGGACGTGAAGCCCGGCGAAATTCCGCAGAAAGACAACCCCGTCGGCTCGTATGTGCGGTATTTCACCGTGCCGCAGGCGTGGGATGGCCAGCGCGTCTTCGTCGAGTTCGGCGGCGCGGAGTCGGCGCTCGTCGTCTACGTCAACGGGCAATACATCGGCTACAGCGAGGACACGTTCACGCCGTCGACGTTCGACATCACGGATGCGCTCGTCGCGGGCGAGAACAAGCTCGCCGTGTCCGTCGTGCGCTTCTCGTCCGGCAGCTGGATCGAGGATCAGGACTTCTGGCGTTTTTCCGGCCTGTTCCGCGAGGTGAAGCTCGTCACGGAGCCGCAGGCGCATGTGCGCGACCTCTTCGTCCATGCCGTGCCGGAGCATGACTACAAAGACGGCAAACTCACGGTCGATGTGACGTTTGCGCAGGCCGCAGGCCAGCAGGTTGCGCTGACGCTCTACGACGCGGACGGCAAGGCCGTTGCCGATGCGAAAGCGGCGGCGGACGGCGACAAGGCGACGCTCGCGCTCGAGATCAAGGACGCGAAGCTCTGGAGCGCCGAGCATCCGTATCTCTATCGTGCGCTGCTCGAAGTCCGCGATGCGGCAGGCGCCCTCGTCGAGGTCATCCCGCAGAACGTCGGCTTCCGCGAATTCAAAATGGAAGATGGCCTCATGAAAATCAACGGTCAGCGTATCGTGTTCAAGGGCGTGAACCGTCATGAGTTCGATTGCTATCGCGGCCGCGCGATTGATCCACGCGAGATCGAGCAAGACATCATCACGATGAAGCGCAATAACATCAATGCGTTGCGCACGTCGCACTACCCGAACCAGAGCCGCATCTATGAGCTCGCTGACATCTATGGACTCTATGTCATTGACGAGACGAACATGGAGACGCACGGCAGCTGGCAGAAGAACGGCGTCCATGTGCCATCCGACCTCGTCGTGCCGAACAATCACGACGAATGGCAGGCCGCGCTCATCGACCGCGCGAATTCCATGTTCCAGCGCGACAAGAACCATGCGGCCATCGTCATCTGGTCGTGCGGCAACGAGTCGTGCGGCGGCAAGGTCATCTACGAGATGAGCGAGTTCTTCCGCCGCGTCGACCCGAGCCGCCTCGTGCACTACGAGAGCATTTTCTGGGATCGCAGCTACAATGGCACGAGTGACATGGAAAGCCAGATGTACACGCCGGTCGCTGGCATCGAGAAGTTCCTCGCCGAGCATCCGAAAAAGCCGTTTATCTGCTGCGAGTACACGCATGCCATGGGCAACAGCTGCGGCGGCATGCACAAATACACGGAGCTCTCCGACTGCGAGCCGCGCTATCAGGGCGGTTTCATCTGGGATTTCGTCGACCAGGCCGTCTGGCATCGCGACCGTTACGGCAACGATGCGTACGGTTACGGCGGCGATTTCGGCGACCGTCCGAATGACGGCAACTTCAGCGGCGACGGCATCGTGTTCGCCGACCGCAAGGGCTCGACGAAACTCCAGGACGTGAAGTTCAACTACCAGAATTTCACGCTGACGGTGCAGAAAGGCAGCGTCGAAATTTGGAACAAGAGCCTGTTCACGGATGCGGCGGAGTACGAGCTGCGTCTCGAACTGCTGCGCGACGGCGTGACGGTCTGGACGAAGGCGCAGGAAACGCCGTCCGTCCTGCCGGGCGAGCGCAAGACCATTGCGCTCGACGTGCCGTCGTTCGGCGCGGGCGAATACGCGCTGACGGCTTCGCTCCACCTGAAGGAAACGACGCTCTGGGCGGAGGCGGGCTACGAGATCGCGTTCGGGCAGGGCGTGTATCAGGTCGCGGAAGCAGCGGCGACGGATGCATCCGCATGGCTCTCGGCGCGCGCGAACCGCTACGAAGATGCCGCGCCGCTCGCGGCAAAGAACGAGCCGCAGCCGCTCCATATCGTGAAGTCGGACATCAACCTCGGCGTATCGGGCGAGGGTTTCGAGATTTTGTTCTCGAGCGCCGTCGGCAATTTGACGTCGTACAAGTATAACGGCGTCGAGCTCATCGAGGCTGCGCCCGTGCCGAGCTTCTGGCGCGCGCCGGTCGACAACGACCATGGCAACGGCCGCGACTTCGCGCTCGCGCAGTGGAAGCTCGCGAGCCTCTACCGCAAGTGCGCCCTCATCGAGGTCAAAGAGCCGGGCAAAGCATGGACGGCGTACAAGTGGTTCGGCGCAAACGGCACGGCGGAATACGATGCAAAAGCGGGCGAGACGCTTGCCGTGCGCTTCACGTACGACCTCGCGACGAATCCGGCTACGCAGTGCCGCGTGACGTATACGGTGCAGCCGGGCGGCGTCGTCGCGGTGACGATGGACTATGAAAAGGTGGACGGCATGCCGGAACTGCCGGACTACGCGATGGTGTTCCAGCTGTCCGCCGACTACGATCAGGTGCAGTTCTACGGCAACGGCCCTTGTGACAATTACTGCGATCGCAGCGAGGGCGCACGCCTCGGCATCTTCGAGACGACGACGCAGGCCGAGGTCGAGCCGTATCTCCTGCCGCAGGAATGCGGCAACCACACGGGCGTCCGCTGGATGACGGTCACGAATCATCGCGGCCGCGGGCTGAAGATTTTCGCTGGACAGCCGATGGAAGCATCCGCGCTGCCGTATAACGCGCACGAACTTGAAAATGCGCGCCATCCGTACGACCTGCCGGCCGTGCACCACACGTATCTGCGTGCGTCGCTCGGACAGGCCGGCGTCGGCGGCGATGACAGCTGGGGTGCGCTGGTGCTCGACGAGTACACGGTGAAGAATGAGACGAAGCACTTCGCGTTCTCGTTCCGTGCCATCTGACCGCTCGCGAAAAGGAGTCCATCATGATTACGTTTGACGAAACGAACCACGTCTTTCATCTGAAGAACGACCGCTTCAGCTATTGCTTCTCCGTCGAGCGCGGCAAGTATCTGCTGCATCAGTACTTCGGACGCCCGCTGCGCGCGTTCCGCGGCAGCGCGGAGCGTCCGGCCATCGACCGCGGTTTCTCGCCGCAGCCGGGCGCGTATGAGAACGAGCGCACGTTCTCGCTCGACGTCGTTCCGCAGGAATTCGCGACGAACGGCCACGGCGATTTCCGCATCCCGTCGCTCGACGTCGTGCTCGAAAATGGCACGAATGTCGTCGAGCTCTGGTATGAAGGTTACGAAATCAAAAAGGGCAAGCCGAAGCTCGAAGGACTGCCCGTGCTCTATGCTAAGGGCGACGAGGCGGAGACGCTCGAAGTCACGCTCACGGATACGCACGGCCGCATGAAAGCGATCCTGTCGTACACGGTCTTCGCGAGTGACGGCGTGCTAACGCGCTCCGTGCGCTATGTGAATACGGGGAGCGAATCGCTGCGCCTCGAGAACGCCGCGAGCCTCTGCCTCGATTTTCCCGATCATGATTTTGACCGTTTGAGCCTGTACGGGGGCCATGCGGCCGAGCGTTCGCTCGAGCGCATCCGCCTCATGCGCGGCGTGCAGCTCACGGGCAGCTTGCGCGGCGCGAGCTCGCACCAGCAGTCGCCGTTCCTCGCGCTCACGCGTCCGAACACGGACGAACTCGCGGGCGACGTCTACGGCTTCTCGTTCATCTACAGCGGCAGCTTCCGGATGGCGACGGAGGTCGAGCAGTTCGGCACGACGCGTGTCGTCGTGGGAATCAACCCTGATGATTTTGCGTGGACGCTCGCGCCGGGCGAAGCGTTCCAGACGCCGGAAGTCGTGATCGCTTACGCGCACGATGGCCTGAACGGCATGTCGCAGGCGTTCCACCGCGCGTACCGCGAGCATCTGCTGCGCGGAAAATATCAGCACGCCGTGCGTCCCATCCTCGTCAACAACTGGGAAGCGACGTATTTCGACTTCGACGACCAGAAACTTGACGACCTCGCGGCCTGTGCTGCCGACCTCGGCATCGAGCTCATGGTGCTCGACGACGGCTGGTTCGGCCATCGCGAGGACGACAACAGCTCGCTCGGCGACTGGCAGGTCAACCGCGCGAAGCTCAAGGGCGGCCTCGAAGGCGTCGCAGCGAGCGCGCACAAGCGCGGCCTGAAGTTCGGCCTCTGGTTCGAACCTGAAATGATTTCGAAGGACAGCGACCTCTATCGCGCGCATCCCGACTGGGCGCTGCACGTGCCTGATTATCCGTCGTCTTTCAGCCGCCACCAGCTCGTGCTCGACCTGTCGCGTCAAGAGGTGCAGGACTACATCGTGAAGTCCGTCTGCGACATCCTCGCGACCGGTGCGGTCGATTACGTCAAGTGGGATTTCAACCGCCATCTGACGGAAGCGTTTTCCGCAGGGCGCGCGCCTGAGCATCAGCGCGAGACGAAGCACCGTTTCGTGCTCGGCCTGTACGCTGTGCTCGAGCGCATCACGCAGGCGTATCCAGACGTACTGTTCGAGAGCTGCTCGGGCGGGGGCGGTCGCTTTGATGCCGCGATGCTCTACTATATGCCGCAGACGTGGACGAGCGACGACACGGATGCTATCTGCCGCCTCGCCATCCAGACGGGCACGAGCTACGCGTTCCCGCCCATCACGATGGGCGCGCACGTCTCCGTCACGCCGAACCATCAAGTCGGCCGCGTGACGCCGATGCAGACGCGCGCGTTCGCGGCGATGATGGGCTGCTACGGATACGAGATGGACATCACGCGCATGAGCGACGCGGAAAAACAGCAGGTGAAAGAGCATATCGCGCTCTACAAGCGCCTGCGCCCGACGATCCAGCTCGGCACGTTCACGCGCCTGCTGTCGCCGTTCGAAGGCACGCGGAACGAAACGGCGTGGATGTTCACGTCGGAAGACGGGAGCGAGATCGCGCTCTTCTATTTCAAGGCCCTCTCCGAGCCCTGCACCCCGATCCGCCGCCTGCGCCTCGTCGGCCTTGACGCCGACGCCGAGTACAAGGTCGCGGCGTACTATCCCGCGCAGTCGCTCTCGCATGACAGCGATGGCAGCGGCACGGGCACGCTCGTCGGCCGCACGTTCTACGGTGATGAGCTCATGCAAGAGGGGCTGAACGTCGCGAAGATCAACACGGATTTCGCGGCGTACCTCTGGGTGCTCGAAAAAGCGGACTGACACAAAATCAAGGCATAGAAAAAGGAACCTTCGCGATGGAGGTTCCTTTTTGCGTGTGGGATTTTTTATTGCAGCTCGTCCTGATGCATGTTGATGATCTCGCCCATGAGCATTTTGCCCTGGATGTCGGGATGCAGGCCGTCAATCGAGAGCTTCGTGTCGAGCACGGTCTTCGTCTCGTCGTAGAAATACGGTTCGAGGTCGATGAAATACGGCTGCGCCTTGATGTAGGCGTTGATGTGGTTCATCTTGTCGCGCCAGTTCGGGTCGGTGTCCGTGTGGAACGCGAAGCGGATGTTGCCCGGGTGAATCGGCATGAGCGTCAGGAAAATCGGGCGGATGTCGTTTTCCTCGCAGAGGGACTTGATGCGCGCGAGGTCCTTGATGACGTCGTTCGCGGAGATCGTCGCGTCGCGCAAGCTGTTCGTGCCCGTGAGGATGAGGAGGTTCGCTGGGTGCATCGGCACGACGTCTTCCTTGAAACGCGCGAGCGTCATCTTGCTCGTGTCGCCGCTGCGCCCGAGGTTGACGGCGGGGAAGTCGAGGTACGTCGCATAGCTGTACTCGAGCGCGGACGGCGGATACGAGACAGCGCCGCCGCCGTGCGTGATGCTGTCGCCGAACATCGCGGCCTTGACGAACTCGCGCGAGGGCTGCACGAAATGCGCCGTGTCGGAGTAATGGCCGATCGTGTTGCCGCGCGCGTCGACGGCGCGCACGCGCCAGTAGTAGTCGCCGGCGTACGGCCGCGCGTATTCGTCGTAGCAGTTCGCGGCGGAGTTGACGGTGCGGTGCCAGACGCGGTACGGTAGCGGCGTCGTGTTGTTCTCATTTTCGTCCGGCGTCGGCTCCGTCATGAGCTCGACTTCATAATGGTCGACGCCGTGCAACGGGATCCAGCTGTAGACGGGATAGATCGGCATGGCGAAATTTGGCATGCGGTCGAAGTCATTGATGAGCGGTGCGTCGGGCGGGTCGAGCGTCCAGTCGATCGTGATGGGCTCGGTCTCGCTCCATTCGCCGATCGCGCCGAGGTGCAGGCCGAGCGCGCGCACGCGGTAGTAGAGCTGCGTGTATTTTTTGTACTTGCGCAAGTCCGCCTGCCAGCCGTTCGTGAAGATGTCGTGCGTGCTTTCGAGGTGGCCGTTCTTCGATGGTTGCGTGCCGCCTTCGCTCTGTGGGGGCTCCGAGAGCAGCTCGACTTCATAGCAGACGGCATCCGGCACGGCGTGCCAGACGAGGAACGGCATGGAGCTCGCGGGGTGGCTCGGCGTGTAGTGCGTGATCGTCACGGGCTGCGGCGGCTCTTTGTAGTTCGGATTTTCGACGGGCTTCGACGCTTCGGCGAGCTGGCCGAACAGGCCGTACGGCGTCACGCGGTAGTACATCGGGATCGCGCCCGTCGGCACGTCGTAGCGGTTCTCGCGCGTCGTCGCGCTTTCAAGCAGATGATACTCCGGCTCGCCGTCGACGCGCCCCGTCGTTTTCGAAAACGTCTCGACGCGATACCAGCACGGATATGGCAGCTTTTCCCATGTGAAGCGCAGATGGCCGCGCTCTGTTTCGACGAATTCCGCCGCGAGCGGCTGGTCACGCCGTCCCCACGGATCCGTCTTTTCGATGACGAAGATGAGCGCGAGGCACATGACGGCGATGAGCGCGAGGAAAGCAGGGAATTTCAAAATATTTTTCAACGATGATAGACTCCTGAAGTGTGATATACTCTATAGTATATCATAGAAAAGAACAACGGGAGGCGATTTTTTGTCGGACGAAAAAAATGCATCAGTGAAGGACACGCAGCAGCCGCACGGCCTCGTCATCGTGCACACGGGCGACGGCAAGGGCAAGACGACGGCGGCGCTCGGCCTCGCCATGCGCGCATGGGGCGACGGGCTCCGCGTGCTCATCCTGCAATTCATCAAAGGCGGCTGGCGCTGCGGCGAGCTCAACGCCATCGCGGCGCTCGCAAAAAGTGCAGCGGGCGGCACGATCGAGCTGCGGCAGATGGGCAAAGGATTCACGCGCAAAGGCGACGTCGATGCGGCGGAGCATCAGCGCGCAGCACAAGAGGCGCTCGCGGATGCGCGCGCGGCCATCACGAGCGGCGCGTGGGATCTCGTGATCCTCGATGAAATCAATTACGCCGTGAAGTTCGGCTTGCTGGACGTCAGCGACGTGCTCGCGCTGCTCGACGCGCGGCCGCCGGCGCTCCACGTCGTGCTGACGGGGCGCGTCGCTGCACCAGAACTCATCGCGCGCGCCGACCTCGTGACGGAGATGCATCTCGTGAAGCATCCGTTTGCGCAGGGCGTCAAGGCACAGCGCGGCATTGAATTTTGACGGCCGGGAGGATGGACATGGAAGGAAAGCGAAAGAACCACAGGCGCAACATCGTTGCGGTCTCCATGGTGAAGAACGAGATGGACATCATCGAGAGCTTCGTGCGCCATACGCTCACGTTTGCCGACCGGATGATCATCGCAGACCACCAGAGCACGGATCGCACGCGTGACATTCTCGGACAGTTGCAGGCGGAAGGGCTGCCCATCGTCATCGAGACGATTTATACGGCGCGCTATGCACAGGCGGAGGTGACGACGCGGCTCATGCACGAGGCGGCGGATGTGTATGACGCCGACCTCATCCTGCCGCTCGATGCCGATGAGTTCATTGTCCCACGGGGGGGGACATCCGTCCGCGCGCAGCTCGACGCTTTGCCAATCGATATCACGCGGGCGCTCCATTGGCGGCAGTATCTGCCAGCTGCTGACGCAGGCATGACACCGGGCACGTTTGCGCTCGCAGAGCCGCTCCTGCGGGCAGACCGCCCCCTGGAACTGCAGAAAGTCCTGGTGAGCGGCGCGTACGTTCGCGAGCATCATCCCGTGATTTCACAGGGCAATCATTATCTGATTGCTTGTTCGGAACAGGGCAGACATCCAGAAATCGGTGCGTTTTGCGACGACATGGAAATCGCTCATATCAGCTGGCGGAGTCCCGCGCAGACGTGCTCGAAATATGCCGTTGGATGGATGAACATCGCGGCGCAGTACTCCATAAACACGTCGTCGGGCGGTACGTACCGGAATCGGGTACGCGACATCTTACATGGGACGTTGCCGGAAAAATGGCCGCATGGGATGAAGCATGCGCCGTACGACTTGCACGGCCGCATCCCCATGCCGGAGCTACGTTACAGCGCAGGCACGGCGCCGGACCTTTTGGCGAATGTCCTGCGGGCGGCGGAAGCGCTCGCAGAGGAACTGGCCGAAACGCGGGCACTCGCCGCACAGCCTGTCGTGACGACGGTCGTCCCATACTTTTTCGAGGCGCAGCCGAGTTTTGGCGAGGCAGCGTTTCGTGCCGCGTTCTTCTCGGCTGTGGACGAGAACTATCCGTGGCATGAGATCCTCGTGCCGGTCTACGGCGAGGGGATGACGCAGCCGCTCGCCTCCGAAGTCCTGGCGGCCGGCGCAAAGATCGTCGTGCCGGATCAGCTCCTCGCATCTGCACATGGCGCGTATGTGGAGTGGCTGTTGCCGGGCGAGACCGTCCGCCCAGAAAAGCTTCGTCGCATGGTGACGTGTGCGCTCTTGCAAGGCGTGGCCTACCCGATTCTCATTTCTGACGCAGGCAGTTGTTACGCCGACGAGCTACCGTATATCGATATCATTTCGACGGATGCGTTCAACCTCTACAACCGTGCGTGCTCCATCATCTGGAACAGCATCTTGCGCGCAGGGAAATATCCCTCGCGCGGGCTCGCTGGCGTGCTCGTGCGGCGTGAAGTCTTCGATGCGTGCCACGGCCTCGTGCACCTCTGCCGGGACGGACGGCCGCTCATCCTCTCCATGTGGCGGGAACTGCTCCGCGCGGGCAGCAAGCTGCTTTTCGGCGAACTTGGCTGTTTGCAGGATGATTACACGGGCGCGCCGCAGGAGTTGTCGATCGAAGACCTTGCACATCATCAGATGGAGTGGGCGCAGGTCTGCCGCGAAGAGCAAGCGATGTTGGATGCAGCGGCGCAGGAAATGATCCTCGCCCGCCAGCGCCGGATGGGCGTGTACCTGCTGGAGCATGCGCTCGCGGAACACCTCGACCTGACGCAGGGCGTCTGGCCGGCGTACCAGGCGATGCTGGCCAGCCTCTGACAGGCTGTTTGCATTTCTGCTTGAATTTTGTATCCAAACAGTGTAAAATTGTAAACCAGTAACGCACAAGATTCTTTCGATTGTGAGGAGAGTTTTTTTATGAGAAGCGACATCGTCAAAAAAGGTGCGACGCGCTGTGCGCATCGCTCGCTCTTTCATGCGGATGGCTACGGGGAGGAAGACCTCAAGAAGCCGCTCGTCGGCATCTGCAATTCGTTCAATGAGATCATCCCGGGCCACATCGGCCTGCGGGACATCACGGAGGCAGCGAAGCTCGGCGTCGCGGCGGCGGGCGGCACGCCGATCGAGTTCCCGGCCATCGGCGTCTGCGACGGCATCGCCATGGGGCACACGGGCATGAAGTATTCGCTCGCGAGCCGCGAGCTCATCGCGGACTCCATCGAGGCCGTGACGATGGCGTCGGGCTTTGATGCGCTCGTCCTCATTCCGAATTGCGACAAGGTCGTGCCGGGCATGCTCATGGCAGCGGCGCGGCTCAACATCCCGGCCGTCGTCGTCTCGGGCGGCCCGATGCTCCCGGGCCGGTTCCACGGGCGCGACGTCAGCGTGAGCCAGGCATTCGAGGCCGCGGGCAAATACGCGGCCGGCGACATGACGGATGACGAGATGCGCGAGCTTGAGGCGACGTGCTGCCCGGGCTGCGGCTCGTGCGCCGGCCTCTTCACGGCGAACACGATGAACTCGCTGACGGAAGTTCTCGGCATGGGCCTGCCGGGCAACGGCACGATCCCCGCCGCGTACACGGGCGCGCGCCGTTTGCTCGCGAAGCGCGCAGGCGCTGTCGTCATGGAGCTCCTCAAAAAAGACATCAAGCCGCGCGACATCCTGACGCGCGAAGCGTTCGAGAACGCCATCACGGTCGACATGGGCATCGGCGGCTCGTCGAACACGGTGCTGCATCTCACGGCCATCGCGCACGAAGCCGGCATCGACCTGCCCGCGCCGGTCTTTGACGAGATTTCGCGCAAGACGCCGTACATCACGAAGCTCAGCCCGTCGGGCAAGCATCACATGGTTGATCTCGATGAGGCGGGCGGCATCCCAGCCGTCATGCATGAGCTCGCGACGCTCGGCCTCATCCACGAGGATGCGCTGACGGTCACGGGCACGGTCGGCGAGCGCATCAAGAACGCGAAGGTGCTCGACCGCAACGTCATCCACAGCGTGGATGACCCGTACCGCAAGGAAGGCGGCATCGCCATCCTCAAAGGCAACCTCGCGCCGGATTACGCCGTCGTCAAGGCGTCGGCCGTCGCCGAAGACATGCTGACGTACACGGGCAAGGCGAAATGCTATAACTCCGAGACGGAAGCGTGCGACGCCATCATGCGCGGCGACATCCATGACGGCGACGTCGTCGTCATCCGCTACGAAGGGCCGAAGGGCGGCCCGGGCATGCAGGAAATGCTGAACCCGACGGCCGTCATCACGGGACGCGGCCTGAAGGTCGGCCTCATCACGGACGGCCGCTTCAGCGGCGCGAGTCAGGGCGCGTGCGTCGGTCACATCTCGCCGGAGGCGATGGAGGGCGGCCCGATCGCGCTCATCGAGGACGGCGATGAGATTACGATCGACATCCCGAACCGCAGCCTAGAGCTCCACGTCGCAGATGACGAACTCGCGAAGCGCCGTGCGCATTGGACGCAGCCCGAGCCGAAAATCAAGACAGGTTATCTCTCGCGCTATGCGAAGCTCACGACGTCCGCGAGCACGGGCGCTGTGCTTAAGGCTTAATTCGACACACAATTTTTATTGCTTGGCCGCGAATTCGTTTCGCGGCTTTTTGTTTGCCGTCGGGGTCTTGTGAATGCGTGCAATCCCATGTATAATAGGGCGAGGTGGATTCCAACAAAATTCAAAGGGGAGGCTGTTTCCATGATTGGTGATACGTTGCGCGCAGAACGCGAACGTCAAAACTTATCGATCAAAGACATTGAGAAAGGCACGAGCATCCGTGCCCTTTATATAGAGGCCATTGAAAAAGGCGAATACAAGACGCTGCCGGGCGACGTCTACACGAAAGGCTTCATCCGCAATTACGCGAATTTCCTGAAAATCGACGCCGATGCGGCGGTCAAGCAATATAACGAAGAGAACCATCCCGAGGAGGTCGCAGCGAAAGAAGCGGCGGCTCGCGCGGAAGCGGCCGCGAAAGAGGAGCAGGATCACGCGTACAGCGCAAAAGAAGCACGTACGCCTGTGCGCCCCGCACGCGAGGAGCGTCGCCCGACGATCAGCGACTTCGAGACGCGCGCCCGAAGCTCGCATCACCGTCAGACGCTCGTCATGGGTCTCATCGCCGTCGTCGTGATCGTGGCGGGCGCGCTGTTCTTGTTCGGCTCGGACGATGATGCCGTGGCAACGAAGCAGCCGCAGACGAAAGTGACGACGCAGGCGAAAAAGCCGGCGGCCGAGCCGGCAAAGCCCGCGCCAGCGCCGAAGCAGGAAAAGACGTATACGGATGTCGAGGTCTCAGCGAAGTTCTCGGAGAAGTGCTGGGTCTCGGTCGTTGCGGACGGCCAGACGGTCTTCGAAGGCACGCTTCAGAAGGGCGAGTCGAAGCAGTGGAAAGCCAAGAACGAGCTGAAGCTCACGGCCGGCAACGCGGCGGCTGTCGACCTCACGTTCAACGGCGAGCCCCATGGCACGCTCGGCGGCGAGGGCGAAGTCGTCGAGAAGACGTACGCGCTTAGCGGCGCGAACGGCGACGCCGCAGCGAAAACGGACAAGAACTGATTGTGAACGCTAAAACTGCGCCGCCTGCTGGCGCTGACCGTAGCAAGTTCCTGCCCATTTCCCGCGCGGACTGCGCGGCGCGCGGCTGGGACGCGCTCGATTTCGTCTTTGTCTCGGGCGATGCGTATGTCGATCATCCGAGCTTCGGCCCGGCGATACTGTGTAGGTTGTTAGAAGCGCACGGCTATCGCGTCGGCATCATCGCACAGCCGGATTGGCACACGACGCGCGATTTCGACCGGTTCGGCCGGCCGCGCCTCGCGTTTCTCGTCTCGGCCGGCAACATGGATTCGCTGCTGAACAAATTCACGGCGGCGAAAAAGCAACGTCATCAGGATGCGTACTCGCCGGGCGGCGAAGGCGGCCACCGGCCGGAGCGCGCGACCATCGTCTACGCGAGCCGCTTGCGCGAACTGTATCCCGATGTGCCCATTGTCATCGGCGGCATCGAGGCGAGCTTGCGCCGTTTCGCGCATTATGATTATTGGTCGGACGCAGTGCGGCGCTCCATCCTCGTCGACAGCATGGCTGATCTGCTCGTCTATGGCATGGGCGAGCGGGCGCTCCTCGAGATTGCGGCGAACCTGCATCAGGGCGTACCCATCGAGGCCATTCAAGACGTCGCGGGCACGTGCTTTCGCGTGCCGTCGTTCGATTACATTTACGATTACGTGAAACTCCCTGCGTTTGATACCGTCAAGTGCGACAAGCACGCGTTCGCCGAAGCGTTCAAGAACGAATACCTTGAGCAAGACCCCATCCGTGGCAAACGCCTCGCGCAACAGAACGGCGAATGGTGCGTCGTGGCGAACCCGCCCGCGTTGCCGCTCTCGGAAGCGGAGATGGACGAAATCTACGACCTGCCGTACCAGCGGACGTATCATCCCGTCTACGAAGCGGCGGGCGGCGTGCCGGCCATCCAAGAAGTGCAGTTCAGCCTCGTCTCGCAGCGTGGCTGTTTCGGCGGCTGCAATTTCTGCGCCATCATCTCGCATGAAGGGCGCATCATCCAGCGGCGCAGCCATGCGTCGCTCTTGCGCGAAGCGAAGCTCCTCACGCAGCTGCCGGGCTTCAAGGGATACATCCACGATGTCGGCGGGCCGACGGCGAATTTCCGCCGCCCGTCGTGCGACGGCCAGCTCGAGCGCGGTACGTGCCGCGGCAAGCCATGCTTGTCGCCTGTGCCGTGCAAGAACCTCGTCGCGGATCACAGCGATTACATCCAGCTGCTCAGAGAGTTGCGTGCCGTGCCGGGCGTCAAGAAAGTGTTCGTGCGCTCGGGCATCCGCTTTGATTATCTGCTTTTGGCGGATGATGCGTTCCTCGAAGAGCTTTGCCGATATCACGTCAGCGGCCAGCTGAAGATCGCGCCGGAGCATATCTCCGACCGCGTGACGCGGCTCATGGGGAAGTCGAACCGCAAGGTGTATCTCGAGTTTGTGCGTCGTTTCGAGCGCATGAACAAAACGCTCGGCAAGAAGCAGTATCTTGTGCCGTATTTCATGTCGAGCCATCCGGGCTCGGAGCTCTCGGACGCCATCGAGCTTGCAGAGTTTTTGCACAAGATGGGCTATCATCCTGAGCAGGTGCAGGATTTCATCCCGACGCCCGGCACGCTGTCGACGTGCATGTGGTACACGGGCGAGAACCCGCTGACGGGCGAGCGCGTCTGGTCAGCGAAACGGCCGGAGGAAAAGCGCATGCAGCGCGCGCTCATGCAGTATTGGCTGCCGCAGAGTCGTGCGATCGTGCGTAAAGCGTTGCGCCTCGCGCACCGGGAAGACCTCATCGGCTACGGCAAAGAATGCCTCGTGAAGCCGGAAGCGGCGGAACATCCAAAAAAATCCCCGCGCGGGCAAAAAAACGTGCGGAAGAAGAAGGTGTAAGTCATGCGTTGTCCTTTTTGCGGAGCGGCGGACAGCCGCGTCATCGACTCGCGTTCGGCCGATGACGGCAACACGATCCGCCGCCGCCGCGAGTGCACGGCCTGCAACCGGCGCTTCACGACGTACGAGGTCGTGGAGAAAGTGCCGCTCATGGTCATCAAGAACGACGGCCGCCGCGAGCCGTTCAGCCAGCAGAAGCTCCTGAACGGCCTCATCCGCTCGTGCGAGAAGCGCGACATCCCAACGGAAAAGATCGTGAAGCTCGCGCAGGAGCTCGAGCGCGACGTGCGCAACACGATGGAGCGCGAAATCTCGTCGCAGAAGATCGGCGCGATGGTCATGGACCGGCTGAAGGACTTTGACGAAGTGGCGTACATCCGTTTCGCGTCCGTCTATCGGAAGTTCGCGGACATCAGCAGCTTCATCACGGAGCTCGACGAGCTGCGCACGGCGAAACAGCAATCGGAAACGCTCGTTCCGCCGTCGATGGCGATGCCAAAGGAAAAGAAAGAAAAGAAGCAAAAATAAGCCTGCTGAGCCAGCAGGCTTTTTGTGCTGTTACGTTGCAGCGGCAAAGGAGGTGCGCGCGTGGACTGGGAGCTCAAAAAAGAATTGAAAGAACAGCTCGCGCGCGAGCAGGGTTATTACCGGTATCCTGCCGGCACACGCGAGCGTTTCGCGCTCGTGTATCCGAATTCGTACTTCGTCGGCATGTCGAACCTCGGCCTGCATATCATTTACGACCTCCTGAACCGCCGCGATGATACGGCGTGCGAACGCTTCTTCCTGCCGGACAAGGACAAGATCGCCTGTTACGAGAACACGCGGACGCCGCTCATGAGCCTTGAGAACCAGACGCCGCTTGCAGATTTTCCCGTCATCGGCTTTGCCGTGTCGTTCGAGATGGATGATTTCAATGTCATCAAGATTCTGGAGCTTGGCCATGTGCCGGTACGCGCGGCGGAGCGCGGCGTGCGCGCGCCGCTCGTCATCGCAGGCGGGCCGTGCGCGACGTTCAATCCTGAACCGCTCTCGAGCGTCGTTGATGCGTTCATCATCGGCGAGGGCGAAGTCATCATGCCCGCGTTCATGGATGCGTACTATGAGGCGCAGGCGGCGGGCGCGACGCGCGCGGAGCTCTTGCAGCGGCTCGCGCACGTGCCGGGCGTCTATGTGCCGTCGCTATACGAACATCGTTACGAGGCGGACGGGCGCATCGCCGCCATCGTGCCGCAGGCAGGCGCACCTGAGCGCGTCGCGCGCCAATGGGTCAAGGATCTCGACGCGTGGCCGGCGCATACCGTTGTCGTGACGGAGGATACGGAGTTCAACCTGTACCTCATCGAGACAGCACGCGGTTGCGGGCGGCATTGCCGCTTCTGCATGGCGGGCTACTGCTTCCGCGTGCCGCGCAACCGCAGCCTTGGCGTCATCCATGACGAGGTGAAGGACGCGCTTGCTTATCAGAAGCGCATCGGTCTCATGGGCGCGGCGATTTCTGATTATCCCGAGATCGACGCGCTCTGCAAAGATATTCTAGGCGAAGGATTGTCGATGTCCGTCGCGTCGTTCCGCGCCGACTCCGTGACGGAAGAGCTCGTCGCCTCGCTCGCGAAAAGCGGCCTGCAGACGCTGACGATGGCGCCGGAGGCGGGCAGCAAGAAGCTCCGCGCCGTCATCAACAAGGGCATCGAGGAGGAGCACCTGTTCCATGCGATGGAGCTCGGTATCAAAGCCGGCATCCCAAACTATCGATTGTACCTCATGATCGGCCTGCCGTTCGAGAC
>NZ_JALFCU010000086.1 GCF_022771645.1 Selenomonas sp. | reverse complement strand
TCTTTGCCATTTGCCGTCAGGCAAATAGCATCCTATCTTGATTTTATGGCTCTAATTATCTTTGGTACGTCGCTTCATATTAATGAAGTTCCGTAAAAGAATTGCCGATTGCTATATGTTCTATACCAATCGATGTTTTGTTGATGCTTTCGCATCGACTAACATCTGGCTGATCATGTTGCATGATCATCTACATTGTTTAGTTTTCAAAGAACACCTTGCTGCCTTCTGTGATTCGCATCACTCGCGGCTGACTTGCATTATATTACACGAGTTTCGTGTGGATGTCAACACCTTTTTGAAATCTTTTTTGAAATCTTTTTTCGCACCCGCGGAAGTTTTGGTTCAATTGTCGTTCAGACGTACAAGGGACCCGCTCCGTCGCGCTACGCGCGCCACCTCTCCCTGAGGGAGAGGCTTATAAAGAAAACCGCCACGCATTCACGTGGCGGTCGGACTTTCATGGTGGCGGCACAGAGATTTGAACTCCGGACACTGCGGGTATGAACCGCATGCTCTAGCCAACTGAGCTATGCCGCCGATGGTGGGCAGGGATGGATTCGAACCATCGTAATCCGAAGATGACAGATTTACAGTCTGTTCCCTTTAACCACTCGGGCACCTACCCATGTCTTGCTCTGCAAGAACACGATAGATTATACAGGTTCATGGTTTGTCTGTCAAGGATTATTTTCTTATTTCCGGCGCATCCAAACGGGGATGTCTGGGAGATCAAGCTTCGGTGCGGCGACAGGCTGCGGCTGCACAGTAGATTCCTGTGCTGCTTGTGCAGCCGGCTGTGGCTGTGCAGGCTGCTGGAAGTTGGACTTGTAGCCCTGCTGCGGCTGCTGCGTGGGCTGCGGCTGCGCCTTGTGTGGCACACCGATCGTCTCCGCCATGTCGAAGCCCGTCGCGACGACGGTGACGCGCACGGTGTCGCCGAGCGTGTCGTCGATGCTCGCGCCAAAGATGATATTGGCATCGGGATCGGCGGACTCCTGGATCGTCGTCGAAGCCTCACCGACTTCGTACATCGTGAGATTGTCCGCTGCACCCGTGATATTCAAAATAATGCCGTGCGCGCCATCGATGCCCGTCTCGAGGAGCGGCGAATTGACGGCGGCACGTGCCGCGTCGACGGCGGCGTTTTCACCCGAAGCCTCGCCAATGCCCATGAGGGCAGCGCCGGCATTCGTCATGATGGAGCGGACGTCGGCGAAGTCAAGGTTGATGAGCCCCGGCACGGCGATGAGGTCAGAAATGCCCTTGACGCCCTGGCGCAGGACATCATCCGCGATGCTGAACGCCTTCATGATGGACGTGCGCTTGTCGACGACCTGGAGCAGGCGGTCGTTCGGGATTGTGATGATCGTGTCGACGTGCTGCTTGAGCGCAGCGATGCCGGCCTCGGCACGCTTGCGGCGCATCGGACCTTCGAACGTGAACGGCTTCGTGACGACGCCGACGGTCAGCGCGCCGAGCTCGCGGGCGCACTCGGCCACGACGGGCGCTGCGCCCGTGCCCGTGCCGCCGCCCATGCCGGCCGTGACGAAGACCATGTCCGAGCCGCGGAGCGCTTCGAGGATGTCGTCGCGGCTTTCCTGTGCCGCTTTTTCGCCGATCTCGGGGCGCGCGCCGGCGCCGAGGCCGCGCGTGAGCTTTTCGCCGATCTGCATGCGCTTCGGCGCGCTCGCGTGGAGGAGCGCCTGTGCATCCGTGTTGACGGCGATGAATTCCACGCCCTGGAGGCCGAGCTCGATCATGCGGTTGACGGCATTGCTGCCGCCGCCGCCGACACCGATGACCTTGATTTTCGCAAATTGATCGACTACGTTATCATCAAATTCAAACACGTTCGTGACCCCCATGGTGTTATTTCAACGGTAAGGAAAGACTCGTTCCGTATAGTATACCTTATAGATTTTATCATGGAAACCGTTTCAATGCTATAGCTTTCACGAAAAAATCATGCATCCGCGTGATGTTTTTTCAGAATCCAGCGGCGCAGGAGCGCGAGGTTCTTGAAAATGCGGAAGCCGAACGCGAGGAGCGCGACGTAGTAGAGGTCGATGCCGAGCTTGTCGCCGAGGAAAACGAGGAACGCGGCCATGAGCGCGTTCGAGAAGAAGCCTGTAACGAAGACTTCGTTGTCGAACTTGTCGTAGACAGCGGAACGCAGGCCGCCGAAGACGGCGTCGAGCGCGGCGAGGATGGCGACGGAAAAATATTTCGCGAGCGCGAACGGCACGAGCACGGGCGCGAGGAAGCCGAGCGTGAGGCCGATGAACAGGCCGAGGATGGGAAAAATCATTTCACGGCCTCCTGTTCTTCCGTCTCCTGCGCGTACGTGTAGTGCAGGTTGCCCTTGTATGGCGGGATGTAGACGTCAGCTGCCTGCTGGATCTCGAGCTGGATGCCCCAGACTTTGAGCGTCTCGGCAACGCCGCCGCGCATCTTGAGCGCTTGTTCGAGGGAGTCCACGTCACCGATGGCGCGGACTTCGAACGGCGGCGCGGAACGAACGTTGTTGACGGAGAGCGTGGGGCCTGCGCAACGGATTTCGGACGTGCCGATGAGCCGCTGGCCGTTGACGGAAATCGCCTCGGCGCCGGCGGCTCGGAGTTCGTTGATGACTTTCAAGAGATCATCGTCGTGGATGAGATAAAGATTCGGATTTTCGCCTGTTTTCGCCTTCACGGTGCTGTCGTCGAGGCGCACGATGACGCCGGGTCCCGTGAGCGGCGTGAGGCCGGCGCGCATGCGGAGCGTGTCGTCGCCGGCTGTGTCGCCGCCAGACGCTTTGAGCGCAACGACTTCGTCTTGGAGCTCGTCGCGCTCTTTTTCCGTCTCGGCGAGGCGCGCGGCGAGGTCTTCGACGCGCTGCATCGAGACGCTCGCGTCACGGCGGCTCGTCGTCTTGAACTGGACGGCGATCATGAAGCCCAAGAGCACGCAGACGAGCGCGATGGACCAGCTGCCTTTCCGGATCTGTTGCATGGGTGGTTCGGGTCTCCTTGTCTTTCGAGGATGCGTGGATTATTCGGTGATTTCCGTCGTTTCTGCCGGCGCTTTCGGCTGGATCTTGAGCTTGATGAACGGCGTCGTGTAGCTGAAGTCGACGTACTCGACGGGATACGGGTTCGATTTCTGGTCTTCGAGGAAGCCTTGCGTGAGCCGCGCTTTTTCGTCGAGACGGTCGAAATCGCCGAGGCGGATCTGCACGGAGCTCGTCGTGTAGGCGATCGTGTAACCCGGATGCTGGAGCGAGACCTCGGAGAGTTGCGCGAGGCCGTCCGGCGTCAACGCGCCGAGAAACGCGAGAATCTGCTGCACGTTTTCGTCCGGCACGTCGTCGCCGACGTATTTCTCGTGGAGGTTGAGCCCCGTGATGAGCGGAATCTGCATTTGCGCGAGGCCTTTGTGGACGGCGAGGACTTTGCCCGTGCGGTCGAGGTCGGCGTAGCCGTAGTCCGTCACGAGCGTCGCGAGCGGCCGGCGCTCGACGATGTGGACGGCGAGCGTGTCCGGGAGGACGCGGCGCACCTGCGCGTCCTCGATACGCAGGTCCTGGCGCAGGCGGTAGGCGACTTCGTCGGTCTTGAACGCGAACAGCGGCTCGCCGCGACGGATGCCGGCGATCTTGACGATGTCGTCATCCTTGAGGTACGACGCGCCGTCGAGCGCGACGCGCTGGAACGTGAAAATCGGCGCATAGACGAGGAACACCATGGCGGTCAGGATGACGCCGAGCGCGATCGCGCCCTTGATGATGCGGCGAGGGCTGCGTTTCATTTCTTATATCCAGTCATTTCCAAAATGTGCTCGCAGAGTTCCGGGAACTCGATGCCCATGGCGCGGCCGGCGTCGGGGACGAGGGAGAGCTCCGTCATGCCGGGGACGGAGTTGACTTCGATGACGTACGGCGTCTCGTCCTCCCCGAGCATCATGTCGACACGGGCGACACCTTTGCAACCGCAGGCCGTGAAGGTCTTGATGGCGAGGTCTTGGATTTCTTTCGTCTTCGCCTCGGAGACGGGCATCGGGATGATGTGGTGCGACGCGCCTTTCGTGTATTTGCTGTCGTAGTCGTAGCGGCCGGATTCCGTCGTGATCTCGATGATGGGGAACGCCTGCTTCTCTTCTTCGTTGCCCCAGACGGCGACGGTGAGCTCGCGGCCCTTTATAAACTGTTCGACGAGGACTTCGTCGTTGTAGGCGAACGCCTGTTCGAGCGATTTTTTGAGGTCCTCGCTCTTCTCGACGATGTAGACGCCAATGGACGAGCCCTGCGACGCGGCCTTGACGACGACGGGCAGGCCGAAGTCCTTTTCGATTTCCGCTGCGAGGTCGCGCTTCATCTCGAACGCATGATACGTATGCGAGCGCGGCGTCGAGATGCCTTCGGCGACGAAGACGCGCTTTGACGCGGCCTTGTCCATCGTGATGGCGGCGGCGAGTACGCCCGAGCCCGTGTACGGGATGCCGAGCATGTCGAGCGTGCCCTGGATGAGGCCGTCTTCGCCGAATTTGCCATGGAGCGCGTTGAAGACGATGGCGGGATCGGCCTTCTTGATTTCTTCGGCGAACGTCTGCGGATGCAGTTCCATGCCGACGGCGTTGTAATTTTTGGATTTCAGGGCGTTCAGGATGGCCGTGCCGGTCTGACGGGAAATTTCGGCTTCCGTGGAGGTGCCGCCCATCACTACGACAATTTTATCGTTTTTCATAACTTATTCCTCATTTGTTCCTTCAATATGCGTGCGCGCACCGGCGTCATCAAACGGCGCGCGAATTCATCAGTCGTGCAAGCGACCCGCTCCTGGCGCTGCGCTACGCTCCGCGCCTGTCCTCTCCCTGAGGGAGAGGCTGCAGGTTGAGAGGCCTTGCCTCTTACCTCACTGACACTTCTTCAGCATTTCAACCAATTCTTCACTCGTCTTGTAGATGTCGCCGGCGCCCATGGTCATGACGAGGTCGCCGTCTGTTGCGAGTTCTTTGAGCTTTGCGGCGATGTCTTCGCGCTTCGGGATGTAGATGACGTGTGCACCGGTCTGACGTTCGACGTCCTCCTTGATGGTTTCGCCGCTGATGCCCGGGATTGGCGCTTCGCCGGCGGCGTAGACGTCCGTCAGCACGAGGATGTCGGCGTCGACGAACGCCTTGCCGAACTCTTCGTGCAGCAGCTGCGTGCGCGAGTAGCGGTGCGGCTGGAATGCGCAGATGAGGCGCTTCGGCTGCGTCTCTTTCGCGGCCTTCAGCGTCGCGGCAATCTCCGTCGGATGATGCGCGTAGTCGTCGACGACCCAGACGCCCTGCTCGTGGCCCTTCGTCTGGAAGCGGCGCTTCGCGCCGTGGAACGCCGCGAGGCCGGCGGCCATTTTCTCGAACGGCACGCCGATGGAGAGGCCTGTGACGATGCAAGCCATGGCGTCGAGCACATTGTGGCGGCCCGGGATGTTCAGCGTGACATGGCCGAGCTTTTCGTCGCCGTGATAGACGTCGAACTGGATGCCCTTGCCCGCCGCGCCGATATTCTTTGCCTGATAGTCAGCGGGCTCGTCGATGGCATAGGAATAGTATTTGCGGTCGATGTTTTTCGCGATGTCGCGCAGGTTCTTGTTCTCGAAGCAGAGCACGGCGTAGCCGTCCTGCTCTTTCGTGTTCTCGATGAACTGCGTGAACGCTTTGATGATGTTCTCCATCGTGCCGTAGTGATCCATGTGGTCGTCTTCGACGTTCGTGACGACGGCGATGTACGGATGGAGCTTCAGGAACGTGCCGTCGCTCTCATCGGCCTCCGAGACGAGGTACTCGCCTGTGCCGACTTTCGCATTCGTACCGAGGTCGGGCACTTCACCGCCGACGACGATGGTTGGCGAGACGCCGGCCGCGTCGAGCGTGACGCCGAGCATGGAGGTCGTCGTCGTCTTGCCATGCGAGCCGGCGACGGCGATGCCCTTGTACTCGTTGACGAGCGCGGCGTTGATGTCTGAGCGGTGCAGCTTCGTGATGCCGAGGTCGCGCGCAGCGAGCACTTCTGGATTGTCGTACGGGATGGCTGTCGAGACGACGATGGCATCGGCGCCGCGCACGTTTTCAGCCTTCTGGCCGCCGAGCGTCACGCGCGCGCCGAGTTTCTTGAGCACCTCGATGACATCGGAGTCGTCGCGATCCGAGCCCGTGACGTCGTAGCCGAGCTCGCAGAGCACTTTGGCGAGCGGGCTCATGCCGGCGCCGCCGATGCCGACGAAATGGACATGCTCGATGCCCTTGAGTTCCTTCAATTGCTTTTTCAAGATATGCTTCCTCATTTCTTCTGCATGTCAATGACCATATCGGCAATCGTGTCGGCCGCCTCGGGACGGCCCATGGCCTTGCTCGCGGCCGCCATCCGCTCGAGCTTGCCCGGCTCGCTGAAGAGCTCCATGAGCACGCTGCCGAGGCGCTCGCTCGTGAGCTCGCGGTCGAGGATCATGCGCGCCGCGCCAGCCGTCTCACAGGCGCGCGCGTTGTGCTCCTGATGGTTTTCCGCCGCGTATGGATACGGCACAAGGATCGCGGGGATGCCGCGCGCCGTGAGCTCGGCGAGCCCCGTCGCGCCCGCGCGGAAAATCGCGAGGTCTGCCATGGCCATGGCCTGCGGCATGTTGTAGAGATACGGTTTCACTTGGATGTGCGGCGCGGCGGCGAGGTCGACGCCTGCATCGGCGAGGCGCTGCAGTTGCGCGTCGTATTCGCCCTTGCCCGTCGCGTGCAGGAACTGCACTTCCGGATGGTTCTGCGCCTCTTTCAGCACGCCGATCATGGCGCGGTTCAAGCTGCGCGCGCCGCGGCTGCCGCCTGAGACGAGCACGACAGGTTTGTCTGCGGAAAATCCATATTCGCGCAGGCCGTCCGCCTTTTGCGCCGTCAGCACTTCGCGGCGGATCGGATTGCCCGTGAAGACGGTCTTGTCTTTCGGGAAATGACGCACGGCGTCCTCCGTGCCAGCCGCGATTTTCGTCACGAAATGCGAGAGGATCTTGTTCGTGATGCCCGGCACGACGTTCTGCTCCTGGATGAGCGTCGGCACGCCCGCGAGGCTCGCGGCAAGCAAAATCGGCCCGCAGACGTAGCCGCCCGTGCCGATGGCCGCGTCGGGATGGAAATGCTTCACGACGTGGCGCGCTTTCGCGACGCCGAGCATCGCCTTCGCCGCGCGGCGGACGTTGTCCATCGTGAAATGACGCTCGAAGCCCTGCAGGTCGATGGTCTCAAACGGCAGGCCTTCCTTCGGCACGATGTCGGATTCGAGGCCGCGCTTCGTGCCGACGTAGAGGAAGCGCGCGTCCGGCACCTTCTTCTGGAGCGTGCGGATGAGCGTGATGGCCGGGTAGATGTGGCCGCCCGTGCCGCCGCCCGATACGATGATGTTCATGCATGGCCTCCGTCTTTTTCCACGAGGTCTTCTGGGAGCTCTACTTTGCCCGGCAGGGCGCAGACGAGCTGTTTGAAGTCGCGGCCGCGATGCGCCATGTCGGGATACATGTCAAAGCTGGCGCAGGCCGGCGACAAGAGCACGGTCTGGCCGACGAGCGCGAGCGCGTGCGCGAGTTGCACGGCGCGCGGCATGGAGTAGCCCGCTGCGTAAATCTGATCCTCCGGGAAGCCGACATCCGCCGCCGCATCGCGGAAGCGCATGGCCGCGTCGCCGATGAGGATCAGCGCGTCACAGCGCTCCTTGACCTTCGCCATGAAGTCGGTGAGGTCCGTCTTCTTGTCGTCGCCGCCCGCGATCAGGATGATGTGCTTGAACGTCTCGAGCGCCTTGATGGCCGAGTCCGTGTTCGTGGCTTTCGAATCGTTGTAGTATTTGACGCCATCGACCTTTGCAAAGTATTCGATGCGGTGCTCGACGCCGGCGAAACGCTTCAGAACCGGTTTCATCGCGTCCGCGTCACAACCGGCGAAATACGCGACGGCGATGGCCGCCATGGCGTTTTCGACGTTGTGCGGGCCTTTGATGCCGAGTTCGTCGACCGTGACGAACGGGAGCTCCTGGCCGTCCCAACGGAGCGTCAGCGTGTCGTTTTTCAGCACCATGCCCTCCGCGAGGTCTTCTTTGCGGCTGAAATAGCAGACACGGACGCCTTCGGGGACGCGCGATTTCATGCCGCGCACGCGCTCGTCGTCGTAGTTCAGCACGACGACGTCGCCCTGCGTCTCATCCGCGAACATCCGCTCCTTCATGGCCTGATAGACATCCATCGAGCCGTGGCGGATGATGTGATCCGGCGTGACGTTCAGCACGGCCGAGACGTGCGGGTGGAAGTACGCGCTCGCCTCCATCTGGAAGCTCGAGATCTCGGCGGCGATCGCGCCGTCTTTGCCGATCTGGTCCGCGACTTTCGAGAGCGCAACGCCGATGTTGCCGCCGACGCCCGTCTTTTCCTTGCCGTATTTCGTTTCCAATAATTTGCCGAGCAGCGTCGTCGTCGTCGTCTTGCCGTTCGTGCCCGTCACGGCATAGAACGGTGAGAGCGCGATGTCCTGCGCGAGCTCGACTTCGCTCGCGACGCGGATGCCTTTCTGGTACGCGGCCTGCACGAGCGGGATGCGCACGGGCACGGCCGGCGCGACGACGACGAGGTCGATGCCGTCGAGCAGCGCTTCCGTCTGCGGGCCGAAGACGCATGTGACGCCGAGCTTCCGCAGCGGCTCGAAATCAAACGGCAGGTCGCTTTCAATTTTCGCATCGGACAGCGTGACCGCCGCGCCGTACTTGCGGCCGATCTCCGCCGCCGCGAAGCCGCTGACGCCCGCGCCGATGACGAGCATGTGGTTTGCCGTGAATGGCATAAGTATCGTATCCTTTCTATCGAACTCCAGCAGCCTCTCCCCCAGGGAAAAGCAGACTCTTAGCGCTTTAGCGCTTAGAGGTCGCTTTATCCTTTTAGGTAGAGGACAGGCGCGGAGCGAAGCGCAGCGCCAGGAGAGGGTCGCTTGCACGGCCATTGAATCCGCAGACCGTTTGATGTCGCCAGTGCGCGCAGGCACTCCAAGCGTTTCGTGTGCGCACCCGCGATGAGTTCATATCTACGAACTCATCTGTCGTGCAAGGGACCCTTTCCGACCCCTTCGGGGCCACCTTTCCCTAAGGGGAAGGCTTTTGGTTTGAACGCCGCTGTCTATTATCCTAATGACATCGCCTTCTAAGGGGAAGGCTAGCTCAGGCCGGCATGAGAGACAATCCCACAACACTCGCCACCAAACCGACGAGCCAGAAGACGGTGACGACTTTCCACTCCGACCAGCCGCCGAGTTCGAAATGATGGTGGATCGGGCTCATGCGGAAGACGCGCTTGCCTGTCGTCTGGAACGAAATGACCTGGATGATGACGGAAAGCGCTTCGCAGACGAAGACGAAGCCGATGACGACGAGCAGGAGTTCTGTATGCGTCAAAATGCCGACGGCCGCGAGCGCGCCGCCGAGCGCCAGGCTGCCCGTGTCGCCCATGAAGACCTTCGCCGGATGCGCGTTGAAGCGCAGAAATCCGAGACACGCCGCCGCGAT
This sequence comes from Selenomonas sp., assembly GCF_022771645.1. Taxonomy (GTDB): domain Bacteria; phylum Bacillota; class Negativicutes; order Selenomonadales; family Selenomonadaceae; genus Selenomonas_C. Next base: position 6,471 of record NZ_JALFCU010000086.1, on the reverse strand, counting down.
GGCGACGCAGAACAGCGCGAGGTCCGTGTGTCCCGTCAGCGCGGAAACGACGGCAAACGCGCTGCCCGCAATCGCCATTTCGCCCGACGCGAGGCCGTCGAGGCCGTCCGTGAGGTTCACGGCGTTCGACGTGCCGACGAGCACGAACAGCACGAGCGGATAGTAGAGCCAGCCGAGGTCGACATTGACATCCGCCCCCGGGATCCAGATGCCCGTATCGATGCCGAGCACCTGCGTGCCGATGTACATCGTGACGACGGCGATGAGGATCTGGCCGGCGAGCTTCTGCCGCGCCTTGAGGCCGAGGTTGCGCTTCTTGACGACCTTGATGTAATCATCGAGGAAACCGAGCACGAAATGGCCGAGCATGATGAAGAGCGCGAGCATGATTTCCGTCGACCACGGCGCGGCGATCAGCGTCGCGACCGTGATGCCGAGGATGATCATGATGCCGCCCATCGTCGGCGTGCCGCTCTTCGCCTGATGGCTCTTCGGCCCTTCCTCGCGGATGCTCTGGCCGAATTTCAGCTTGTGCAGCTCGGGGATGAAGAACGGCCCCGTCATGAGCACGAAGCCGGCCGCGACGGCGGCCGCGATGATGACTTGCTGTAGCATGGATTCCACCTTGTATTACAAAAGTTTGATGATCTCTTCCATCTTCATGCCGCGCGAACCCTTGAACAGCACGGCGTCACGGGGCTGGAGGATGCGATGCAGGATGTCGGCTGCCGCTTCGTGCGAGGCCGCGCGATAGACGGCCTTCATGCCAGCTGCTTCTGCGCCGGCCGCGATTTCTTCGCCCATCGTGCCGCGCGTGACGAGCGCGGCGAACCCGTGTTCCGCGACCTCGCGGCCGACCGCACGGTGCGCGTCGACAGAGATGTCGCCGAGCTCGAGCATGTCGCCGAGCACGGCGACCTTGCGGCCTTTCGTGAGCTCCGACAGCGTCTCGATCGCTGCTTTCATCGACATCGGGCTCGCGTTGTATGCGTCGTTGATGACATGATAGCCCTTCACATCCTCGACCTCGAAGCGCATCTTCGTCGCCTCGAGGTGCGTGAGGCCGTCCGCAATCTCTGCGGGCGTCTCGCCCATGGCAAAACCGCAGGCGATGGCCGCGAGCGCGTTCTCGACGTTGTGGCGGCCGACCATGGCGACCGTGTACGCGTGCGTCTCGCCCGCGAACGTCACATCGAACGTCGTCGTCTGCCCGTCGGTCTGCACGTTGCCGCCCTTGACGTTCGCCGGATGGTCAAGGCCGAACGTCAGCACGCGCACGTCCTTCTTCGCTTTCGACCGCATGCGCGCGACGTATTCGTTGTCGGCGTTGAGGATGACCGTGCCACCCGCAGGGATGGCCTCGACGAGCTCGCTCTTCGCCTTCGCAATGTTCTCGAGCGAGCCGAGGAGCTCCATATGCGTCTCGCCGACGTTCGTGACAATGCCGACGGACGGCGCGGCGATCGGCGCCATGGCCTCGATCTGGTGGAAACCGCGCATGCCGATCTCGACGACGGCCGCCGTGTGCGTCTCGTTCAGGCCGAGCAGCGTCAACGGCAGGCCGATCTCATTGTTGAAATTCGCCTGCGTCTTCAGCACCGGGCCGCGCGACGACAGCACCGCCGCCGTCAGGTCTTTCGTCGTCGTCTTGCCGTTCGAGCCTGTGATGGCGACGACGGGGATGTCGAATCGCGCGCGCCAGGCATGCGCGAGCTGCTGGTAGGCGTGCAGCGTGTCCTTGACCGTGAACACGTCCGCGCCCGTAATGTCTTGATACTTTTCGGGCTCGCACGTTTCGCTGACGACGACGCCTTTCGCGCCCTTCGCCACGGCCTCGGCGGCGAAATCCTCGCCGTTGAAGCGCTCGCCCCGGAGCGCGACGAACAACACGCCGTCCGTGATCTTGCGCGTATCCGTGACGATATCCGTGAATTCCGTGATGGCGGGCTCGGCGTGCGCCGCTTTCGCCTTCGTCGCGACGAGGAAGTCGCGTACCGTACATGCTGGCATTACACGTGCTCCTTTCCGATCTTTTCGAGTTTTTCAGCGATCGCCGCGCGCGCCTGCTCGCGGTCGTCGAAATGGATGGTCTTGTCCTTCAGAATCTGGTAGTCTTCGTGCCCCTTGCCGAGGATGACGACGATATCATCCTTCTCAGCGAGCTCGACGGCGCGGAAAATCGCCTCGTGGCGGTCGGGGATGCACTCGTGATGCTTGTCGCCGATCCTCTCTTTCACGCCCGCCTCGACTTCGCTGAGGATGAAATCCGGATCCTCGGAGCGCGGGTTGTCGCTCGTCGCGATGACGATGTCGGCGAGTTCGGCCGCGAGGCGGCCCATGATCGGGCGCTTCGTGCGGTCGCGGTCGCCGCCGCAGCCGAAGACGGCGATGATCTTCCGCTTCGCGATTTCGCGCGCCGTCTTCAAGACGTTCTCGACGCCGTCCGGCGTGTGCGCGTAGTCGACGATGACAGAGAAATCCTGCCCCGCCTTCACGAGCTCGAAGCGGCCCGGCACGGCCGTGAAGCTCTCGAGCACGGCGCGGATATGCTCCGGCGCGATGCGCTCGGCGAGCGCCGCGCCGACGGCGCTCATGACGTTGTAGACGTTGAAGATGCCCGTGATATGGAGCGCGAGCGGCATCGTGCCGAAGCTCGCATGATTCAGCGTGAAATGCGCGCCGTCCGCGCGCACGTCGATGTCCGTCGCACGCAGCGCGGCATCCTCCGCATGGATGCCATACGTCAGGTGCGCGCACGACGCATGGTCGAGCATCGTCTGCCCTGCCGCGTCGTCGATGTTGACGACGGCCGTCTTGCCCTGCTTCGCGCCCAGCTCGCTGACGTGCTCGAACAGCTTCGCCTTCGCGAGCTTGTAATTTTCCATCGTCTTATGATAATCGAGGTGGTCCTGCGTGAGGTTCGTGAAGACCGCCGTGTCAAACTCGATGCCCGCGACGCGGTTCTGGTCGAGCGCGTGCGACGAGACTTCCATGACGACGTAGTCCATGCCTTTGTCGCGCATGAGTGCGAGCGTGTTCTGCAGCTCGACGACGTCCGGCGTCGTGTTGTGGATCGGCAGCACCTCGTCCTCGATCATGATCTGGATCGTGCCGATGAGACCGACCTTTTTGCCTGCATGGCGCAGGATCGCGCGCGTCAGGTAGCTCGTCGTCGTCTTGCCGTTCGTGCCTGTGATGCCGATGACACGCATCGCGCGCGCCGGGTAATCATGGAAGAATGGCACAATCGCGTCGAGCGCCGGCTGCAGCTCCGGCACGACGAGCTTCGTCACGCCCGCAGGCACGTCCGCATCGCGGCGCGTCGTCAGCACAGCGACCGCGCCCTGCTTGACGGCCTGCGGGATGAACGTGTGGCCGTCAACATGGACGCCCGGGATCGCGACGAACAGCGTGCCCGCTTCGACCTTGCGCGAATCGTGCTGGATGGATGTGATGTCTTTATCGTCACCGATGAGCTCCGCACCCGTGACGAGCGCGGCGAGCCGGCTGAGTTTCTTCATTTATCTGAGCCTCCGCAAAATTGTTAATAGCTGATACTAAATGAACCGTCCCTCATTATATAACGAAGCGACAGATTTTTATAGAGGGAAAATGCCCCGATGTTGCAAAAAATGCGAGAAATTGCAACGCGCGGCGGCGGCACGAAAAAAGCTGCTGCAAATGCCATGCAACAGCTCAATTTTTCTTCTCGTTTGCCTGTGATTTCGTGTTGTGCGTGAAGTAGACGTTCTGCGGCACTTCCATGCCGAGGCGGCTCGTCGCGATGTCCTTGATGCGCTTCGGCGACTTCAGCTTCGCGATGTCGATCTTCAGGCGTTCGTTCTCCTGCTCGAGCTGCTCCGCTTTCTGCTGCGTCTCGACGAGGTTGTAGCCGCGGTTCGCCGTGAGGCCGGCGCGCACCGTCACCGCCATCGCGAGCGCCGCGACGAGCAGGATGCTCCATGTCAGGCGCGAGCGCCATTTCTGGTTGAGGACGACGTGCGGACGCGGCGGGCGTTTCGGACGCGGCGCGCGGACGGCCGGTTCCTCGTATTCTTCGTAATATTTATGTGCTCTTGCCGGCATCAGGCCGCACCCCCTTCCTCAACGAAAGGAGGCAATTTCTCCGCCACGCGGAGCTTCGCGCTCTTCGCGCGCGTGTTCGCCGCGAGCTCGTCCTTCGTCGCCTTCGTGCCCTTGACGAGCAGCTTGAGCTCCGGGTGATGGTGACAGACGCAGACAGGGAGCTCCGGCGGGCAGATGCAGCCGCGCGCCATGTCGCGGAGCGCGTTCTTCGCGATGCGGTCCTCGAGCGAATGGAACGTGAGGATCACGAGCCGCCCGCCCGGCTTCAGCGCATCCGATGCTGCGTGAAACGCCTGCTCGAGGATGCCGAGCTCGTCGTTGACCTCGATGCGGATCGCCTGGAAGATGCGCTTCGCCGGATGGCCGTTCTCCGCACGGCGCACGGCCTTCGGGATGGCCTTGCAAACAATGTCGACAAGCTCGCCCGTCGTCTCGACGGGCTTCGCCGCGCGCGCGTCGACGATGAATCGCGCGATGCGGCGCGCCCAGCGCTCCTCGCCGTAGTCGTGGAAGATGCGGTCGAGGTCGTCCTCGCTGTACGTGTTCACGACATCGTACGCCGAGAACGCGGCACTCTCGTCCATGCGCATATCGAGCGGCGCGTCCTGCATATACGAGAATCCGCGCTCCGCCGTGTCGAGCTGATGCGACGACACGCCGAGATCGAACAGCACGCCGTCCACGACCGGCACGTCGAGCTCGGTGAGGATCTGCGCAAGGTTCCGGAAATTGTCGTGCACGATGTCGACGCGGCAACGCGCATCCGCCAGACGTTCCTGCGCCGCCGCGATGGCCTCCCCGTCCTGATCGATGCCGATGAGATGGCCGCGCTCCGAAAGGAGGGCGGCGATGCGCGCCGAGTGTCCCGCGCCGCCGAGCGTGCAGTCGACATACGTGCCGTCCGGCTTCACCGCGAGACCGGAGATTACTTCTTCGGGCATCACGCTGATATGATGAAATCCTGTCAAACTACACACCTCCTTTGCGTGCGCGCACCCGCGCAACATGCAATCCTACGAATCCCTCCGACATGCAGGGGACCCTTTCCACCGCTCCGCGGTCCCCCTTCCCCTGAGGGGAAGGCTTCGGGGCGTCATATTCCCAAGTCCGTCAGCGTCGCGGCAATGGCCGTGACATCGGGCTCGACTTCGTCCGTGTACTGCATCCAGACGTCGCGGCTCCAAACTTCGATGCGGCTGTCCGTGCCCGTCAGCACGACGTCCTGCCGGAGCGCGATGCCTGCATAGTTCCGCAGGTTCGCCGGCACGAGGAAGCGCCCCTGCTTGTCGCACTCGAGCGTCCGCGCGCTCGCAAAGAAGAAGCGCGACAGCGCGCGCGCCTCCGGCTTCACGAGCGGGAGCTTGCGGAGCTTATCCGCGAGCACGTCCCACTCCGTCTGCGCGTAGAGGAACAGGCAGCGGTCGAGGCCCTTCGTGATGACGAACGACACGCCGAGCTCGGCGCGGAAATCCGCCGGCAGGATGACGCGGCCTTTCGCATCGATCGCGTGCGTGTACTCGCCCATGAACATCCTGCCATCACCACCTGACTGCCACCTTGTGACACTTTCCCCCACAATTCACCACATTAACATGTTCTTTTTATAGCAGAAAACTCCTGCCAATGCAAGGAAAAAATCAAAAAAGATGGGCGAATGCCCGCAACCGCCCGGTCATCCGCCCTCGATCGTCAAACGTCTTCCCCTGTGGCAGCGTCCGCGCGTTGCCGCCGTGCCTTCTCCCGCTCCGCCCATTCGCGGCTCTTCTGCCGGTCGGACGCCATGTAGGCCGCCTTCGCGCAATCCGGGCAATACCGCTGCCCGCCCGCCATCACAACGAACGGCTTGCCGCAGATCTCGCACGTCCCCATCGACTCCCCGCGCACAATGGCCTGCCCCTTCTTCTTCCGCTGCATATGGCGCTGGTAATTCTCGCGATGTTTCTGCACGCGGCACTCCGGGCAATACTTCGCCCGCGCGTTCCCGACGAACTCCTTCCCGCACACGACGCAGCGCCGCACCGCCTTCGCATTCGCCTGCTGGCGTTTCTTCCGGCACGCAGGGCAGAACCGCGCCGTGTAACTCCCCACGAACGCCGTCCCGCAGTCCTCGCAAACATGCGCCACCTCGCGCTTCGCCATGCATAATCACCATCCAATTTCTTTCTTGAAAAGCACGCACAAACACAGTAAAATAATACCAACTACTGCACCAAACATAAAATCATGCAATCGTTCCTTGAACGTTGCAAAGAGGAGGTCTTGCAAATGATGACCCTGCAATGGGACGCCGAAGAGGCGCGAAGAGTCCAAGAAGAAGAATACCAAGAAGAGCTGTCAGCAGCGACGGCAAAAAGCAAAGCCGAAGGCCTTGCTGAGGCGACCATG
>NZ_JALFCU010000059.1 GCF_022771645.1 Selenomonas sp. | reverse complement strand
TGAAATCCAGCCGGGGGCTGCCATGTGCAGCCCCTTTTTCTTGTAAAAAAATGCACTTGGAGGGATTCTCTTGAAACAGCTTGTTGTTGCCATCGACGGCCCGGCCGGCGCAGGCAAGAGCACGGTCGCGAAGCTCGCGGCAAAAGCGCTCGGCTACACGTATATCGACACGGGCGCAATGTACCGCGCCGTCGCGTGGAAGACGCTCGCAGAGCGGCAGCCGGTGACGGATGCGCTCATCGTCGATGTCGTCAAGGACATCGACGTTCGCCTCTCGTATGACGGCGGCGTCACGCACGTCTTCGTCGACGGCCGGGAAATCACGGGCGAGATCCGCACGCCCGAGGTCAGCCGCATCGTCTCGCAGGTCGCCGCGCTCGGCCCCGTGCGCGAGAAGATGGTCGACCTCCAGCGCCAGATGGCGACGGCTGGCGGCGTGCTCATGGACGGCCGCGACATCGCGACGCATGTGCTGCCGGATGCCGACGTGAAGATTTTCCTCACGGCGTCCATCGAGGAGCGCGCGCAGCGCCGCTGGAAGGAAATGAAGGAAAAGGGCTACGACATGAGCCTCGAGGACTTGCAACGCGACATCGCGGCCCGTGACAAGGCGGACAGCGAGCGCGAAATCTCGCCGCTTGTGCAGGCCGAGGACGCGACGCTGCTCGACACGACGGGGCTCTCCATCGATGAGGTCGTCGCGCGGATTCTCGCGATGTGCAGGTGATCGTATGCTGTACGCACTGCTCAAAATCATTTTTCAACTGCTCTTCCGCATCGTGTTCCGCGCGCGCGTGATCGGCAAGGACAACCTGCCGGAGACCGGCGCTGTCATCCTCGCGGCGAACCACATGAGCAACTGGGACCCACCGTTCCTCGCATGCTTCATGCGCCGCCACGTCGCGTACATGGCGAAGGAAGAACTGTTCGAGCCGCCCGTGTTCGGTCCCGCGATCCGCGCGTGCCACGCGTTCCCCGTGAAGCGCGGCGCCGCCGACCGCGCGGCCATCAAGACGGCCGTGCAGGTGCTGAAGCTCGGCCATTGCCTCGGCCTGTTCCCTGAGGGGACGCGCAGCCGCACGGGCAAGATGCGGAAAGCCGAAGCCGGCGTCGGCCTCATCGCCGCGATGACGGGCGCGCCCGTTGTGCCGGCCGCCATCGTCGGCACGGACAAGATTTTCGCGAACGGCGGCTTCCTGCCGCAGCTCACGGTCTGCGTGGGCAAGCCTATGCATTTCACGGGCGACCGCAAGAACAAGGAAGAGCTCGCCGCGTTTTCGCAGTCGATCCTCGATGAAATCGCGCGCATGAAGCAGGAACTCCAAAAATAATCAAAAATAATTTTCTGAAAATCCCGTGAAACCCTATACATTCTCGCGCGAAAATGATATACTAGCTCTTAGATTGCTTGACGCGCTCAAGAATTTGTGCGTGTCCGGCAAGAAATTCACACAGGTGGTAGGTCATTTGGAAGTGCTTTTGGCAGACTATCTGGGCTTCTGTTATGGCGTGAAACGCGCCATCAAGATCGCGCGTGAGAATGCCGCGCCCGACGGTTCTTCCTGCACGCTCGGTCCGATCATCCACAATCCGCAGATGGTGGAGCGGCTGAAGCGCGAAGGCGTCGGGACGGTCGAGCGGGTCGGCGACTTGCCGACGGGCAAGCTCATCATCCGTTCGCACGGCGTCGGGCCGGAGACGTACGCGGCGGCCGAGGCGAAAGGCCTCGATGTCGTCGACGCGACGTGCCCGCACGTCAAGAAAGCGCAGCTTTCCGCGAAGGAGCTCGCGGACGACGGCTACCATGTCGTCATCATCGGCGAGCAGTGCCATCCCGAGGTGCAGAGCATCGAGAAATGGGCGGGCGGCGACGCGGACATCGTCGAGACGGAAGAGGAAGCGACAGCGCTCCAGAGCGTGCCGCGGCTCGGCATCGTCTCGCAGACGACGTTCTCCGGCGAGCGGTTTCAGTCCATCGTGAGCGTCTTACTCACGAAGTCGCGTGACGTGCGGATCCTCCGCACGATCTGCACGGCGACGGACCAGCGGCAGAAAGCCGCGCGGGAGCTCGCTGCACGCGTCGATGCGATGATCGTCATCGGCGGCAAGAACAGCGCGAACACGACGCGCCTCGCCCAGATTTGTTCGGACATCTGTCCGACGCACCACATCGAGACGGCGGAAGAGCTCGACCCGGTGTGGTTCACAAACATTGATAAAATTGGTATTACAGCTGGTGCTTCCACACCGGACTGGATTATCAAGGAGGTATATATAAAGTGTCAGAGGATATGAAAACCCTTTTAGAGGAAGAAGAGAAGAACAGCCCGGAAATCCGGGAGCATGAGGTCGTGAAAGGCAAGGTCGTGCTCGTCAACAAGAGCGAGGCCTTCATCGATATCGGCTACAAGCAGGAAATCCCTGTTCCGAAAAAAGAGCTGGCTTATCCGGAGCCGGATTCCGCAGAGGATGTCGTGAGCGTCGGCGATGAGATCGACGTCTACATCGTTTCCCTCGGCGGCGAGAACGGCGGCCTCCTTTCCAAAGTCAAGGCGGATCGCATGGCAGCTTGGAAGGATATGGAAGGCGTGCAGGAGCGCGGCGAAACGGTCGAAGCGAAAGTCACGCAGGTCGTCAAGGGCGGCCTCGTCGCTTCCGTCAACGGCCTGCGCGGCTTCATCCCGGCATCGCAGATGGAACTCCATTTCGTCAAAGACCTCTCGATTTATGTCGGCCAGACGGTCGAAGCGCTGCCGATCGAGATTGACGTGCGCAAGCAGCGTCTCGTCCTCTCGCGCCGCCAGCTGCTCGAAGCAGAGCGCGAGAAGCGCCAGGCGGAAATCTTCGAGACGCTCGAAGCCGGCATGACGGTCAAAGGCACGGTCAAGCGCCTCGTCGACTACGGTGCGTTCATCGACATCGGCGGCGTCGACGGCCTCGCGCATATCTCCGATCTCGCTTGGCACCGCGTCAACAAGCCGGGCGATGTGCTCCAGGTCGGCCAGGAGCTCGATGTCTACGTCAAGAACGTCGACAAAGAGGCGAAGCGCATCTCGCTGTCCGTCAAGGACACGATGCCGGATCCGTGGCTCGAGAAAGCCGATCATTATGCCGAGGGCGACCACATCGAAGGCAAAGTCATCAAGCTGACGGACTTCGGCGCGTTCATGGAAATCGAGCCGGGCTTTGACGGCCTCATCCCGATGGGCGAGCTCGCCGACCACCGCATCGAGCGTGCAGACGAAGCCGTCCACACGGGCGACATCGTCAAGGTCAAGGTGCTCCGCATCGACAAGAACCGCAAGCGCATCTCGCTCTCCATCACGAAGGCGAAGCGCGACGGCGACCAGGCCATCTACAAATCCTACCTCAAAGAGCAGGAAGCGCAGAAAGCCGAGGAAAGCGAAGAGCCGCAGGCGTAATTTTTCCACAGCAAAACCATGAGGAGTGATGATTTCATCACTCCTTTTTCTGTGCCGGATATGATATGATAGGAAACAACAACGTGCAGGAAGGAGGCGCGGGATGGAACAGCATCGCTACGCAGGGGAACTGCTGCGCGTGCCGGAGGGCAGCCTCGCGGACGAGCTCGGGCTTGTCGCGGGCGATAAGATTCTTGAAGTCAATGGCATGGCGCTGCGCGACATCATCGACCTGAGTTTCACGTTCGCCGACGAGGAGATTGACCTGCTCGTCGAGCACGCCGACGGCGAGCAGGAGATGATCTCGTTTGACAAGGACTACGACGAGGAGCTCGGCGCGGAGTTCACGAGCGCCGTGTTCGACGGCATCCGCCGCTGCGCGAACAACTGCTATTTCTGCTTCGTGAATATGGGCGCGCCCGACGCGCGCGCGAGCCTCACCATCAAGGACGACGACTACCGCCTCTCGTTCCTCTACGGCAATTTCGTGACGCTGACGAACATGGGCGCGGCAGACTTCCGTCGCATCGAGCAGTTCCACCTCTCACCGCTCTACGTGTCCGTGCAATGCATGAATCCTGAGCTGCGCGCCGAGATGCTGCGCTGCAAGCGCGCGGCGGACATCGCGGGACAGCTCGACCGCCTCGAGGCGGCCGGCGCGGACTACCACACGCAGGTCGTTCTCTGCGCGGGGCTGAACGACGGCGCGGAGCTCGAGCGCACGATCCGCGAGATTGCGGCGCGCCGTCCGCATGCGCTGTCGCTCGCCGTCGTGCCGGTCGGCGTGACGCGATATCGCACGGATCCGTATCCTCTGCGGCAGTTCGACGCCGCAGGCGCGGCGGCCGTCATCGACCTCGCGGAGCGTTGGCAAAAAATATTCCGTGCGGAGACGGGGCGCACGTTCCTCTACCTCGGCGACGAGTTCTACGTCCTCGCCGGCCGCGACGTACCGCCCGAGGACTGGTACGACGGCTTCCCGCAGCTCGACAACGGCATCGGACTCATGCGCAGCTTCCAGAAGGACTTCGCGGAAGCGCGGGCAGCGGCGGAAGCGGACAACGCGTTGGCGGACGGCAATGCGACGGTAGAAGCAGACGACGCGGCGGCAGATGGAAACGCTGCTGCGGCGGCTGCTGATACTACGAACGTGTATCTCGATGTCGTGACCGGCACGTCCGTCGCGCCGATGTTTGAAGCACTCGCACGCTCCGTCGAAAACGAACAGCCGCAGCTTCATGTGAGGATCGTGCCCGTGGAGAATGCGTTCTGGGGTACGACGGTCAATGTGTCGGGGCTCTTGACGGGCCGCGACATCCTCGCGGCGCTCGAGAAGCTCGACGGCCCGCGCACGGGCGTCCTGATCCCCGAGCCGGCGCTCAGGGCAGGGGAGGACATCTTCCTCGATGACATGACGCTGACGGCGTTCCGCGCGGCACTCCCCAACACCCGCGTCGAGCCCGTGCAGGGCGGCGCGGATTATTACCACGCGCTGACCGACTGGGCGCACTATCACAAAGAACGCGCCGGCGAGACGGCCTACATGTGGCAGAGCAACGCGGCGTACACGAAACCTGCGGAATAAGCAATCACCGTTTCGATAGAAAATCTACAAGGAAAGAAGGAGAAGCATTTGAGCAAACCTATCGTTGCCATCGTCGGCCGGCCGAATGTCGGCAAGTCGACGCTGTTCAACCAGATCGGCAAGCAGCGCGTCTCGATCGTCGACGACATGCCGGGCGTGACGCGCGACCGCATTTATCTCGATGCGGAGTGGCTCGGCCATGAGTTCACGATGATCGACACGGGCGGCATCGAGCTCGACGAGAGCGACCACATCCTGCGTTCCATGCGCCAGCAGGCGCAGATCGCGATGGAGGAGGCCGACGTCATCCTGTTTGTCGTCGACGGCCGCGCCGGCCTGACGCCGGCGGACGAAGAGGTCGGCCATCTGCTGCGCGCGGCGAAGAAGCCCGTGATCCTCGCCGTCAATAAGGTCGACAGCCCGGAGCGGCAGATGGACGTTTACGAATTTTACAGCCTCGGCCTCGGCGACCCGATCGGCATTTCTGCGTCGAACGCGATGAACCTCGGCGACCTCCTCGATGTCGTCGTCGCGGCATTCCCAGAGACGACGGGCGAGGACAAGGACGCGGACGAAATCAGCATCGCTGTCATCGGCCGTCCGAACGTCGGCAAGTCCTCGATCGTCAACGCCATCCTCGGCGAGGAACGCGTCATCGTCAGCGATATGCCGGGCACGACGCGCGACGCCATCGACACGCATTTCGTGCGCGACGAGCAAAAATACATGCTCATCGACACGGCCGGCATGCGGCGGCGCGGCAAGATCGACGCGCCTGTCGAGCGCTACAGCGTCATGCGTTCGCTGCGCGCCATTGACCGCGCCGACGTCGTGCTCATGATGATCAACGCGGCCGAGGGCATCACGGAGCAGGACAAGAAAATCGCGGGCTACGCGCACGAGTCGGGCCGCGGCGTCGTCATCGTCGTGAACAAGTGGGATATTTTCCCCGACAAGGACGACAAATCGACGCTGCGCTTCACGGAGGACCTCCGCGACCAGCTCGGCTTTTTGCAATACGCGCCGATCCTCTACGCGTCGGCGCTGACGGGCCAGCGCGTGAACCGCGTGACGGAGCTCGTGAAGTACGTCGCGGAGCAGCAGTCCATGCGCATCAAGACGAGCGTATTGAACGACCTCATCCGCGATGCCGTGTCCGTCAACCCTCCGCCGATGCATCGCGGCCGCCAGCTGAAGATCCTCTTCATGACGCAGGCCGACGTGAAGCCGCCGAAGTTCATCATCTTCGTCAACGACCCGGAGCTCATGCATTTTTCATATCTGCGCTTCATCGAGAACCGGCTGCGCGAGCAGTTCGGCTTTGAGGGCACGCCGCTCGTGCTCATCGTGCGCAAGCGCAAGGAAGAAGAGGAGGCCTGACGTATGTCTCTCATGCTCGTTTTCTCGCTCGCCGCGAGCTATGTGCTCGGCTCCATCCCGAACGGCCTCTGGCTCGGCCGCGCGCTCTGGCACACGGATCTCCGCGAGCACGGCAGCCACAACACGGGCGCGACGAATGCCTGGCGCACGCTCGGCAAGTTCCCGGGCTTCCTGATCTTCTTCCTCGACATGATGAAAGGGCTCGTCTCCGTCTGGCTCGGCAGCGTGCTCGTCGGCACGCCCGTCGCGATGATCCTCTGCGGCATCCTCGCCATCGTCGGCCACTCGCTGTCGATCTTCATGCAGTTCCATGGCGGCAAAGGCGTCGCGACGGGGCTCGGCGTCATCCTCATGCTCATGCCGCAGCCGACGCTCGTCGTCTTCGCCGTCTGGCTCGCGATCGTCGCCGTCACGCGCTACGTCTCGCTCGGCTCGATCGTCGCGGCCACGCTCGTGCCGGTGCTGGCGTGGCTCTGGGGCTACGAGACGCCGTACATCCTCTTCGGCGTGCTCGCGGCGCTCCTCATCATCGTGCGCCATCACGCGAACATCGGCCGGCTGCTCTCCGGCACGGAGAGCAAAATCCGGGCCGGCCACCGGTGACAAAACGCTGGCAAATCGAACAAAAATACAGGGGGCAGGTGTAACGTTTTCGTTCGCCTGCCCCCTTTTCATGGACAAAATGAAAATGCAGGGTGGCATTTATGGACGTTCTATGGTATACTATCTCACGGTAATGAACAAGCGTGCTAAATAAACATACGCTGTATGATATTCTGGAGGCTAGACCATGGAAAAACAGAAGAACGGGTTCTTCCTTGTCCGCGAGGAAATCCTGCCGGAAGCGATCAAGAAGACGATCCGCGTGAAGGAAATGCTGAAGCACGACGACAAGCTGACGATCAATGAGGCCGTCAAGGAGATGGACTTGTCGCGCAGCGCGTATTACAAGTACAAGGATTACGTGTTCCCGTTTTACGAGGCGAGCCAGAACAAGATCGTCACGCTGACGTTCCTCCTCGAGCACAAGAAGGGCGTGCTGTCGAGCGTGCTGAACACGATTTCGTCCGATTCGGGCAGCGTCCTCACCATCAACCAGGGCATCCCGCTGCAGGGCGTGGCGAACGCGACGGTGTCGATCGAGACGGCGCAGCTGTCCGTCGACCTCGAGGCGCTCCTGGACAAGCTGCGCATGGTCGACGGCGTGAAGCGCCTCGAAGTGCTGGGCCAAGCCTAACGGAAAGAGGTGTGTCGATGATGAAAGAAGCAATCAAGATCGGCCTTCTCGGTTCCGGCACGGTCGGGTCGGGCGTCGTCCGCGTGCTCCGCGAGAACATGGAAGAGATCACGGCCAGAGTCGGCACACGGCTCGTCCTCGCGAAAGTGCTCGTGCGCGATGCGAAGAAGCCGCGCCCGTACCTCGACGGCATCGAGCTGACGACGCGCGTGGAGGACATCCTCGAGGATGAGGAGATTTCCGTCGTCGTCGAGGTCATGGGCGGCATCCATCCGGCGAAGGAGTACATGCTGCGCGCCATGGAAGCCGGCAAGAGCGTCGTGACGGCGAACAAGGACGTCGTCGCGGAGTTCGGTCACGAGCTGTTCGACATGGCGGAGGCGCATGGCGTCGATTTCCGCTTCGAGGCGAGCGTCGGCGGCGGCATCCCGATCATCCTGCCGCTGAAGCAATGCCTGACGGCGAACCGCATCTCGGAAGTGCTCGGCATCGTGAACGGCACGACGAACTACATGCTCACAAAAATGAGCGATGAGGGCATGAGCTACGATGCGGTGCTGAAGGAAGCGCAGGAAAAAGGCTACGCCGAAGCGAATCCGTCCGCCGACGTCGACGGCCTCGATGCGGCGCGCAAGGCCGCGATCCTCGCGTCGATCGCGTTCAACATGCGCATCAATCTCGCGGACGTCTCCGTCGAGGGCATCACGCGCATCACGCCGGAAGATATCGCGTACGCGAAGAACCTCGGCTACGTCGTGAAGCTGCTCGCCATCGGCAAGGAGACGGAGGACGGCGCGAATGTGCGCGTGCATCCCGTGTTCTTGCCGAAAGAGCACCCGCTCGCGTCCGTGAACGGCGTGTACAACGCGATTTTCGTGCGCGGCAACGCCATCGGCGAGGCGATGTTCTACGGGCCGGGCGCCGGCAGCCTGCCGACGGCGTCGGCCGTCGTCGCCGACATCATCGACGTGTCGCGCGACATTGTGCACCATGCGTTCGGCCGCGTGAACTGCACGTGCTACCGCGAAAAGCGCCTGTGCCCGCTCGAGAAGACAAGATCGTCGTACTATGTGCGCCTGCTCGTCGAGGACAAGCCTGGCGTGCTCGGCGCGATTGCGACGGCGTTCGGCAACGCGGACGTCAGCTTGCAGTCCGTCATTCAGACGCAGCGCGATGAAAAGGAGCACGCGGAGATCGTGGCCATCACGCACACGGTGCCGCATGCGAACATCCTCGCGGCGCTCGGCGTCCTGAAGGCGCTGCCCGTCGTCAGCGAGGTCCGCAATCTCATCCGCGTGGAAACAGACCAGATCGACCGGGGGTAATGGATTTATGGCAGAACGCAGCATCCGCGTCCGCGTGCCGGGCACGAGCGCCAATCTCGGCGCCGGCTTCGACACGCTCGGGCTCGCGTGCAACCTTTACAATGAACTCGAGCTCACGCTCACGCACGACCCCGGCCTGACGTTTGACATCCAAGGCGAGGGGGCGGGGCGCATCCCGGAGGACGAGCGCAACATCGTCTGGCGCTCCATCCGCCTGCTCCTCGAGCGCGCGCATCGTGACCGCGAGTACCGGGGCGCCGTGATCAAGATGAAGAACGACGTGCCGCTCTCGCGCGGCCTCGGCTCGAGCGCGGCGGCCATCGTCGCGGGGCTCAAGGGCGCGAACGCGCTCATCGGCAACCCGTTCAACCGCCGCGAGATCCTGCACCTTGCGACGGAGATCGAAGGCCATCCCGACAACGTCGCGCCGGCGATTTTCGGCGGCTGCACGATCAGCACGGTGAAAGGGCGTCATGTCGACACGTTCGCGTTTTTCCCGCGCATGCGGCTGCATTTCGTCGTCGCCGTGCCGGATTTTTACCTGCCGACGAAAAAAGCGCGCGAAGTGCTGCCGGAGAGCGTGCCGCGCGCCGACGCCATCTTCAACATCGGCCGCGTCGCGCTGCTCGTCGCGGCGCTCATGAAGGGCAGCGTGCCGTTCCTCAGGCATGCGCTCGACGACGTGCTGCACCAGCCGTACCGCGCGAAGCTCATCCCGGGGATGTACGACGTGTTCCGCGCGGCGCGCGAGGCCGGCGCGCTCGGCACGGTGCTGTCGGGTGCGGGGCCGTGCCTGCTCGCGTTCACGATCGACGGCGAGCACAGGGAAGCGGCCATCGGCCGCGCCATGCAGCAGGCATTCGCCGCGCATGACGTGAAGGCCGATATCAAAGTGCTCGGCCTCGATACGAAGGGCGCGCACATCATCAACGAGCGCCCGCACATGCACGAATCGGAAGGAGCGAAAAGCCATGGCGGTCTTCATTGAAAAAACCGTCCTCCTCGACGCGGCGGCCGTCCGCCGCGCGCTCACGCGCATCTCGCACGAAATCCTCGAGCACAACAAAGGCATGGAGGACATCGTGCTCGTCGGCATCCGCACGCGCGGCGTGCCGATCGCGGAGCGCATCGCAAAGGAAATCGAGACGATCGAAGGGAAGCGGCCGCCCGTCGGCATCCTCGACATCACGCTGTACCGCGATGACCTCTCGACGCTCGGCTACCAGCCGGAAGTGCACGAGACGCAGCTGCCCGTCGACATCACGGGCAAGCAGGTCGTGCTCGTCGACGACGTCCTCTACACGGGCCGCACGATCCGCGCGGCGCTCGACGCCATCATCGACATGGGCCGCCCGCAGAGCATCCAGCTCGCCGTCCTCATCGACCGCGGCCATCGCGAGCTCCCCATCCGCGCCGACTACGTCGGCAAAAACGTCCCGACGTCCCGCCACGAAAGCGTCAGCGTCCAGCTGAGCGCCACGGACGGGTCGGAACGGGTCGTCATCCGGGTGCGGAAAGAGTGACAAGTCAATGAAACCTTGGGGCTGTTGTAGTGATATGTTGTATCATCTGTTGCGAACGTGACAATAACAGCAGCCTCTCCCCCAGGGGAGAGCCTTCGGAACGAGCAACGTTCGGCGACAGATGGAATAACGTTTCTCTGCGTCTGTTCCAATTTTTCGCACGAAAAAAGTCAAAACATCAAAATTATGTTTGACATTTTGACTTTCTCGTGTATAATGAAACCAGAAACGGAAAACAAACACAGGAGGGATTCACGATGGGAGAAGAAAAATATACGGCGAAGGCGCTGGCGGCGCTGCAGGGCGCGCAGCAGACGGCGGCGCTGCGGTATCATCAGGAGATCACGTCGCTTCATGCGCTCCTCGCGCTCGCGAAGGAGCCGGAGGGACTGCTGGCGACGATTTTCGCGGACTGCGGCGCCGACCTCGGCATGCTGCGCTCGCGGCTCGAGCAGGAGCTCGCGAAGATCCCGAGCGTGAAGGGGCAGGACCGCCTCGCGATGGGCATGGACATGGTGCGCGTGCTCGCGAAGGCGCAGGAAGACGCGCAGGTCATGCACGATGACTACATCAGCACAGAGCATTTGCTGCTCGCGCTCGCGACGGACGGCAGCGAGGACGCGCAGCGGGTCTGCCGCGATTTCGGCCTGACGAAGAGCGCGATCCAGAAGTCCATCCAGAAGAACCGCAAGCAGAACGTCACGAGCGACAACCCGGAGGAAGGCTACCAGTCGCTCGAAAAATTCGGCCGCGACCTGACGGCGGCGGCACGCGCGGGCAAGCTCGACCCGGTCATCGGCCGCGACGAGGAGATCCGCCGTACGATTGAAATTTTGTCTCGCCGCACGAAGAACAATCCGGTGCTCATCGGCGAGCCGGGCGTCGGCAAGACGGCCATCGTCGAAGGGCTCGCGCGCCGCATCGTCGCGGGAGACGTGCCGGAGTCGCTCAAAAACAAGACGCTGTTCTCGCTCGACCTAGGCGCGCTCGTCGCGGGCGCGAAATATCGCGGCGAGTTCGAGGAGCGCCTGAAGTCTGTGCTGAACGAAATCGTGAAGTCGGACGGCCAGATTTTGCTGTTCATCGACGAGGTGCACACGGTCGTCGGCGCCGGCGCAGCCGAGGGCTCGATGGACGCGGGCAATCTCTTGAAGCCGATGCTCGCGCGCGGCGAACTGCGCTGCATCGGCGCGACGACGCTGAACGAATACCGCAAGTACATCGAGAAGGACGCGGCGCTCGAACGCCGTTTCCAGCCCGTCATGGTCGACCAGCCGAGCGTCGAGGACACGATTTCCATTTTGCGCGGGCTGAAGGAGCGCTACGAAGTCCATCACGGCGTGCGCATCCGCGACGCGGCGCTCGTGGCGGCGGCGACGCTGTCGGACCGCTACATTTCCGACCGCTTCCTGCCGGACAAGGCCATCGACCTCGTCGACGAGGCGGCGGCAAAGCTGCGCACGGAGATCGAATCGATGCCGGCGCCGCTCGACGAGTGCCGCCGCAAGCTCATGCAGCTGACGATCGAGGAGCAGGCGCTGAAGAAGGAGACGGACGCGGCGTCGAAAGACCGCCTCGAAAAGCTCGAACAAGAAAAAGCCGACCTCGAGGCGAAGGAATCCGCGCTCAAGGCCGACTGGGAAAAAGAAAAGCAGGGCATC
Source organism: Selenomonas sp. (assembly GCF_022771645.1). GTDB lineage: Bacteria > Bacillota > Negativicutes > Selenomonadales > Selenomonadaceae > Selenomonas_C. Next base: position 7,193 of record NZ_JALFCU010000059.1, on the reverse strand, counting down.
CTGCGCGTGCGCGCCATCAAGAAGGAAATCGACGGCGTCAACAGCGAAATGGAGGCCGCTGAGCGCGCCTATGACCTCAACAAGCTCTCCGAGCTCAAATATGGCAAACTGCCGCAGCTGCAAAAACAGCTCGCAGAGCAGGAGGCGGAGATCAACCAGAAGGCGAAGGACGAGCGCCTGCTGAAGGAAGAAGTCGGCGAAGAGGACATCGCGAGCGTCGTGTCGCGCTGGACGGGCATCCCCGTAACGAAGATGCTGACGGGCGAGCGCGAGAAGCTCTTGCATTTGCCCACGGTCTTGCACGAGCGTGTCGTCGGCCAAGATGAGGCCGTGGAGGCCGTCAGCGACGCGATCCTCCGCGCGCGCGCCGGCATCAAGGACCCGAACCGCCCGATCGGCTCGTTCATTTTCCTCGGCCCGACGGGCGTCGGCAAGACGGAGCTCGCGAAGACGCTCGCAGAGGCGCTGTTCGACGACGAGCGCAGCATCATCCGCATCGACATGTCGGAATACATGGAGAAGCACACGGTCTCGCGCCTCATCGGCGCGCCTCCGGGGTACGTCGGCTATGACGAAGGCGGCCAGCTCACGGAGGCCGTGCGCCGCCGCCCGTACAGCGTCATCCTGCTCGACGAAATCGAGAAAGCGCACCGCGACGTGTTCAATGTGCTGCTGCAGATCCTCGACGACGGCCGCCTGACGGACGGCAAGGGGCGCGTCGTGAATTTCAAGAACACGGTCATCATCATGACGAGCAACCTCGGCTCGCACGAGATCCTGAACAAGGACTATGAAGAAGCGAAAGGCGCGGTCAAGGACATCCTCAAGGACTATTTCCGCCCCGAGTTCCTGAACCGCGTCGATGACATCATCGTGTTCAAGGGATTGCAGAAAGAACAGGTCAAGGCCATCGCGGGCATCCTGCTCAGCGGTCTCAAGGTGCGCATGGAGCTCCAGACGAAAATCTCGCTCGCGTGGGACGACGCGGCGCTGACGGCGCTCGCCGACGAAGGCTTCGATCCGAACTTCGGCGCACGTCCACTGAAGCGCCTGATTTCGCACAAGGTCGAGACGGCGCTGTCGAAAGAGATCATCCGCGGCGACGTGGGCGAGGGCGATACGGTGAACATGAGTTACGACGGCACGAATTTCACGTTCGAGAAAGCGTGAGACAAAAAAGGTTTGTTGCATTTACTGGAAGAGTTTCATAAGGCTGCGACCGTAACTCTTACCGCAGCCTCTCCCAACGGGAGAGGGGGACCGCGAAGCGGTGGAGAGGGTGTCGGAGGTACGACGTAACACATACAAATAAAAGTTGAGTCGAAGGATTTTAAAACGTCCTTCGACTCAACTTTTTTACGGAATAGTTACGCCCTACCTTCGACACCCTTAGCCACGAACGGCATAAGCGACCGCATCGGCGCTAAAGCGCCGTGCGTCTGCTTATCTGTCGCCTACGGCGCCACCTTCCCCGTAGGGGAAGGCTGCTATATGAGTTACGTTCGGCAATAGATGAATGTGGGATTGGTCTAGCAACTACAACAACTCATTTTTGGTATGCGTTTATTTCTGCGGCAGGATCTCGATCCAGTAGCCGTCGGGGTCGGCGATGAAGTAGAGGTGCATGGCGAGGTTTTCGTAGCAGATGCAGCCCATGGCCTGATGATGCGCGTGGGCGGCGTCGAAGTCGTCCGTCCGCACGGCGAGGTGGAATTCGTTTTCGCCGAGGTCGTACGGCTCTTTGCGGTTTTTCAGCCACGTGAGCTCGAGCTCGTGCGGCGTGCGGCCGCCGTCGCCGAGGTAGACGAGCGTGAAGCCCGGCAGCTCGAGGCGGTGCGTCTCGGTGAAGCCGAGCGCCTCCCGGTAGAACGCGAGGCTCTTTTCAAGGTCGAGGACGTTGAAATTGTTGTGCGCGAAGGAAAAGTTCATGGGCGTGCTCCTTTTTTTTGAAAATCTTGCGTTCATCTGCTATGATAGAGCGTAGACCTTAAAATCGCGTGCGGAGGCATCAAGACAAATGGCACAGGATATCGCGGCGGTGAAGCGGGAGCTCGCGCAGCTCCGCAAGGAAATCCGCTATCACAACAACCGCTATTATAATGAAGACAATCCCGAGATCTCGGACTATGAATACGACCAGCTCATGCTGCGGCTGAAGGCGCTGGAAAAGGAATACCCGGAGCTCGTGACGAAATCGTCGCCGACGCAGATGGTCGGCGGCCGCGCGATGCGGACGGCCGGCGTGCTCGTGAAGCACGACGTGCCGATGCTGTCGCTCGCCGACGTGTTCTCGAAAGACGAGATCGTCGCGTTCGTCGAGGAGTGCCGGGCAGCGCTCGGCGCGCCGGAGTTCGTCGTCGAGGAAAAGATCGACGGCCTCTCGATGGCGCTCCGCTATCGCGACGGCAAACTGGAGCGCGCGATCACGCGCGGCGACGGGCTCGTGCAGGGCGAGGACGTGACGGCGAACGCGCGCGTCATCCGTGACGTCGTGCAGGAGCTCCGCGACCCGCTGCCGTATTTCGAGATCCGCGGCGAGGTGTATATGGAAAAGGCGGCGTTCGACCGCGTGAACGAGCGGCAGGAGCTCCTCGGCCTGAAGCCGTTCGCGAATCCGCGCAACTGCGCGGCCGGGACGCTGCGTCAGCTCGACAGCCGCATCACGAAGGAGCGGCAGCTGTCGCTCTTCGTGTTCAATTTGCAGACGGCCGAGGGGCGGACGTTCGCGACGCACACGGAAGCGTATGACTATATGCACGCGCAGGGCATCAAGACGATCCACGGCTATCGCGTCTGCCGCACGGCGGACGAGGTCTGGGCGGCCATCGAGGCCATCGGCGAGAGCCGCGGCGACCTGCCGTACGACATCGACGGCGCCGTCGTGAAACTCAACAATCTCGCCGACCGCGACAAGCTCGGCGCGACGAGCAAAGTGCCGCGCTGGGCCATCGCCTACAAGTATCCGCCCGAGGAAAAGGAGACCGTCATCCGACAGATCGAGCTTTCCGTCGGCCGCACGGGCCGTATCACGCCGACGGCGGTCTTTGACCCGATCCGCCTCTGCGGCACGAGCGTCGAGCGCGCGACGCTGCACAACCAGGATTTCATCGACAATCTCGACGTGCGCATCGGCGACACGGTGCGCGTCTACAAATCCGGCGAGATCATCCCGAAAATCAAAGAGGTCGTGAGAGAAAAGCGCCCCGAGGGCACGATGCCTTTTTGCATCGGCGACACGTGCCCCGTCTGCGGCTCGCCGGCGATCAGGGACGAAGGCACGGCCGACATCCGCTGCCAGAACCCGAACTGCCCGGCGCAGCTCGAAAACCATCTGCTGAATTTCGTCTCCCGCACGGCCATGGACATCAAAGGCTTCGGCGAGGCGGCGATCCACGGGCTCATCGAGCAGGGCTATCTCAAGAACATCGCCGACATCTATCATCTCCGCGAACACCGCGACGCGCTGATCGCGGGCGGCCTCATCGGCAAGGAAAAGAACACGGACAAGCTGCTCGCGGCCATCGAGGCGAGCAAGGGGAACGACCCGGTGCAGCTCGTGACGGGCTTCGGCATCCCGGGCATCGGGCGGGCGGCGGCGCGCGAGCTCCTGCGAACGTTCCGCGCGATTCCCGTTTTGATGAAAGCAACCGAAGAAGAAATCCTTGCTGTGCGCGATATGGGCGAGGTCAGCGCGAAAGCGATTACGAGATTTTTCGCCGACGAGGAAAACCGGCGCGAGATTGATGACCTCGCGGCGCAGGGCGTGCGCATGGAGGCTGAGGCCGCCGCTGCGGGCGATGACGCGCTTGCGGGCAAGACGTTCGTGCTCACGGGTACGCTCCCCACGCTCGGGCGCAAGGAATGCGCTGCGCTCATCGAGGCGCACGGCGGCCGCGTGACGGGCTCGGTCTCGAAGAAGACGGATTACCTCGTCGCCGGCGAGGCGGCGGGCAGCAAGCTCACGAAAGCGCAATCGCTCGGCATCGCCATCCTCAGCGAGGACGAGCTGCAACATCTGATTGCAAACGCAGGAGGGAACAACCGTGATTGAACTTTTGGCGCCGGCCGGCAGCCGGGAAGCGCTCATCGCCGCCGTCGAGGCGGGCGCGGACGCCGTGTACCTGTCGGGGAATCAGTTCGGCGCGCGCGCGTACGCCGACAACTTCGACGAGCAGGGGCTCGCGGACGCCATCCGCTTCGCGCATCTGCGCGGCGTGCACATCCACGTCACGGTCAACACGATGGTATTAGACGACGAACTCGACGCGGTGCGCGACTACCTGCAATTCCTCGAGCGCGTCGGCGCGGACGCGGCGCTCGTGCAGGACCTCGGCGTCGCGAAACTCGCGCGGGAATGCGCGCCGCAACTGCCGCTCCACGCGAGCACGCAGATGACGATCCACAACCTCGCAGGCGCGCAGGCCATGGAAGCGCTCGGTTTTTCGCGCGTCGTGCTGTCGCGCGAGCTGTCGCTCGCGGAAATCCGCCACATTGTGGAACATACGAACGTTGAAATCGAAGTGTTCATGCACGGCGCGCTCTGCGTCTGCTACTCCGGCCAATGCCTCATGAGCTCGCTCATCGGCGGCCGCAGCGGCAACCGCGGCCGCTGTGCGCAGCCGTGCCGCCTGCCGTATACGCTCGTTGATGCGGCAGGGGAGGACGTGCTCAAGGGCACCGCAGGCAAATTCCTGCTTTCGCCGAAAGACCTCAACACCATCGACCTCCTAGAAGATTTCGTTGCCGCCGGCGTCAGCTCCCTCAAGATCGAGGGCCGCATGAAAAAGCCGGAATACGTCGCGACCGTCGTGCGGACGTACCGCTCTGTTCTTGACCGAGTGATCGCACATTCCTCAGCCCCCCTCTCCGTGGGGGGGCGGACCGCGAAGCGGTGGGGGGTGTCCCCTGCACGTCCTGACAACCAGCACGACGAAACTCCTCGCGGGTGCGAGCACGTCGTAGCCACCCCCGAAGAGCACGACCGCCTCGCCCAAATCTTCAACCGTGACTTCACGACAGCCTACCTCGTCGGCCGCCCCGGCCGCGCGATGATGAGCGACCGCAAGCCGAACAACCGCGGCCGCCTCGCCGGGCGCGTCGTCGCCTATGACAAAACGTCGCGCCGCGCCACGCTCCACCTCGCGAGCGAGCTCAATACCGACGACGACCTCGTCATCTGGGTGAAAGTCGGCGGCCGCGTCACGTCGCGCGTCCAGGACATGCAGGACGCGGCAGGCCGTCCCATCGACCACGCCGAGGCCGGCACGGACGTCACGCTCCATATGGCGAACGCCGTCCATCCGCACGACCGCGTGTTCAAGGTCTACGACGTGCGCCTCATGACGGAGGCGAAGCGCTACTACACGAGCGGCGCCCCCATCCGCCGCATCCCCGTCGACGCCATCGTCACGGCTCCGCTCGGTGCGCCGCTGACCATCCAGATGACGGACGCCGACGGTCATACGGCGACCGCCGCGACCGCGTTCCACGGCGAGCCCGCCCAGAAGCGGCCGCTGACGGAAGACACGATCCGCAAGCAAGTCGGCCGCCTCGGCACGAGCGTCTTCGCCTTGCGCACGCTGGAAACGCACATCGACGCGAACGTCATGTTCCCCGTCAGCGAGATCAACAAGGCACGGCAGAGCGTCGTGGAAATGCTGGAGCAGGCGCGGCTTCATGATTTCGACAGAACTTTGAAACATGAAAATTTTGAAAAAGAAGCGACGTCACTTTTGAGACAGCCCCCCTCTCCGAGGGGGGAGGGCCACGAAGTGGCAGGGGGTGTGGCGAAGGTAGGGCGTAACTTATCGAACAATTTTATCATCGAAGGCAGAACACAAGTCGTACCTTCGACTGCACGCCCAACGAGCAACGCACAATCTACCTTCGCCACACCCACCACCGCTAACGCGGTCCCCCTCCCTCGGAGAGGGAGGCAAAGAACGCGGAGCCATCTTCTTGTATCTACTGACTCCATTCCTCAAACTACCGCCGTCCTCCCATCCTCCGACGCCATCCTCTTCGGTGGCGACTCGTATCATCACGCGGTGCTGACGCCTGCCGTTTACGAGCAAGCCACGGCGCTCGTGCGTGACGCCGGCAAAGCCATCGCGTTCAACACGCCGCGCATCGTCCGCGACGAGCACCTGCCGCAGACGCTTGCGATCCTCGACGCCGCCGCGAAGCTCGACGTCCCCGTCTACGTCCACAACATCGGCATCCTGCGCCTCGCGCGCGAGCGCGGGCTCGCCGTCTGCACCGACACATCGCTCGTCGCGGCGAACCGCGAGACGCTCGCGTTTTTCGCGGACGAAGGCGTGGCCGCTGCAACGCTCTCTCCAGAGCTCACGCTCGAGCAAGTCAAAGCGCTCGCAGCGGAATCGCCCATCCCTGTCGAATGCCTCGTCCACGGCCCGATCGAGCTCATGGTCTCGGAATATTGCACGCTCGGCAGCTTTCTCGGCACGCAGGCAGACGGGAAACCGCAGGGAAATGTAGGGAAGGCGGGGGAAGCAGGGAAGACGGCGATAAAAACCGGCGTCCCCGGCTGCACGATGCCCTGCGTGCGCGGGAAATATCAATTGCGCGACCGCAAAGGCATCGATTTCCCCATCGCCTGCGACCAGTTCTGCCATATGCATATTTTGAACAGCCGCCCCCTCTCCATGCTGCCGCACGTCGCGGCTCTGCGGGACGCGGGCGTGGCATCGCTGCGCATCGAAGGACGCGCGTACGAACCCGAAGAACTCGCACGGATCGTCAAAAACTATCGGCACGTGCTCAGCATGAGCGCGGAAGAAGTCGCGGAGCGGGAAGAAGAGATCGCGGAGCTCGAAGGGAAGAACTTCACGAGAGGGCATTATTTTAGAGGCGTCGGGAACAAGGACTGACCTTTCTCTATTTGACTCAAACTTCGCAGGTGAAAATTCCCAGCGCCCCTTGAAAATCAAGGCTTTGTAAACAGAAAAATAGCATGAGTCTTGCCAGTTTGGTATAATTATGTTGGCTCAAAAACATACCAAGCACCGGAGGCTCATGCTATGAAAAGTATATCACAAACCACCCGGCAGATGGAATCCATCTCGAAGAAAACTTCGGCGTTCTTCCGTCGTTATCATGTCGGCCAGATTCTGCGCGCGGCCAACGCTTGCAAGCTCAAAGGATTTTCCTCCATTCTCGTTTTCCTTGTGCTC
>NZ_JALFCU010000050.1 GCF_022771645.1 Selenomonas sp. | reverse complement strand
ACGCGCGAGCAGGCAAAGACCGAGACGGGCTGGTGCAAGATTCGCGACGGCATCGTCCTGCCGCTTGTCATGCAGGGCGCGGTCTACGTCGTGAAGACGGTGCTCACGAAAACCGTCACGCAGACGACGTAATAGGTTTATTTTCCCCTCTTGGAATAACGCTACCCCAAAGATAGCTTTATTCGATAAGTGTTTTTCAAAGATGTCGTTCGTTCTTCTGTACGCGAAAAGCCCGGCCAAAACGGTCGGGCTTTTCGTGTTTCTCGGCGGCAAAAGTTTTTGCGGCGGCAAAATGGCGGCAAATGTCTTTTAGAACTTCCAAGAATCTTTAATTCGCAAGGGGTTGACGCTATCAGAGAACTATCTTATCATAAAACCGATTTCTATCAAAATCTGAGAGAAATGGAATCGTTACGAAATTGTGATTTGTTCCATCTGTTGCCGAGCGTGGCGGACAAGAGCAGCCTTCCCCTTCGGGGAAGGGGGACCGCGTTAGCGGTGGAAAGGGTGTCGGAGGTAGGAAGTTGCTATTCGCACGATTGGGACGGCGAAGGAAGCTCAGACTTGTTGCATTCCTTCGACATTACAATCCAGCGGCTTGATACGTCCTACCTTCGACACCCGCTCCGCCTCGCATTCGCTCGGCACCTCTCCCGGAGGGAGAGGCTTTCGGTATCTCATACGCTCGCAACAGATGCAACTTCCTGCTATCGAGGGAGGAAACTCTATGAAGCAACCTTTCGGCAAACGCCTGACGATGCTCGTCGCGGCGGTCTGCCTCGCCCTCACGGCGACGCCCGCCGAGGCGCGGGATGTGTCGCTCGCCGATGCCATCGCCGAGGCGCTGGCGGCGAATACGGGGCTGCGCGTGACGGCGCAGGGCGAGAAGACGGCCGAGGCGGAGCTGCGCGAAGCGAAGGGCCAGAACAACTGGAGCGCGTCGACATCGGCGAGCGCGTCGACGGACAAGCAGAAGGAAGAAGACCGCACGTCGAGCGGCAGCGTCGGGCTGACGTTCAACTACCCGCTGTACACGGGCGGCAAGAACGAGGCGAACATCCGCTCGAGCGAGTACGGCGTGGACATCGCCGGCCTCACGACGGAGCGCGCGCGCGAAACGCTGAAGTACGACGTGATCAAGGCGTATTTCGATGCGCTCGAGTCGCGCCACACGATCGAGGTCAATCAGGACAGCGTGAACTACTACGATGCGAACCTCACGAACGTGCAGCAGCTCTACTCGGCGGGTTCGAAAGCGCGCATCGACGTCTTGCGTGCCTCCGTCGAGCTCTCGGACGCGCGGCAGACGCTGATCAAGTCGGAGAACGCGTACCAGGTGAACCTCGCGACGCTCCGCAACCTCATGAACATCGACCGCACGGAGCCGCTGAACCTCACGGACGATTTCGTCTATGACACGTTCGACATCGACCTCGCGTCGTGCGTCGACTACGCGACGCGCAACCGCAAGGACATCCTCGCCGACCAGTACACGCTCCAGCAAAAGGAAGAAGCGGTCAAGGTCGCGGAAGCGGGCTGGCAGCCGACGGTCAATTTTTCGGCCGGCCCGTCGCTCTCGAAGACATTCGAGCCATCGAGCCGCAGTGACAGCAGCTACGATATGAAAGCGGGCGTCTCGGCGAGCTGGAATATCTTTGATAGCGGCGTGACGCGCGCGCAGGTCGACCGGGCAAAGGCCGACCGCGACACGGCGCAGCTCTCCCTGCAAAAGGCGCAGGAGGACGCCGACCTCTCCGTCCGCACGGCGTACTACAACATGCGCGAGGCCGAGCATCGCCTCGACTCGACACAGGACGCCGCCTCAGAGGCGGAGCAGGACGCCTACATCGCGCGAGAGAAATACCGCGCAGGCGAAGGCATCATGCTCGACGTCATCGACGCGCAGCGCGCCCTCTCCACGGCGCGGCTGAACCACATCAGCGCGCAGTACGACTACGCACGCTACAAGGCGCAGGTCATCGACGAGATGGGCGTCGGCCTCACGGATGCCGAACGCACGGCAGCGGCGAAGCTCGCCGGCCTCCCCATCGAAAAAGCCCCCGTCCAAACCATCACCGAGCCCGCAGGTGCGGCGGCGGACGAGAATACGAAAGACACGGCGGCGCATGCGGAACAGGCGGCGCGTGACGTTGACACGACCGTGAATGCGATGTCGGATACGGATAACGAATCAGCAAGCGATGTGGCGGAGGAACTTGCGGGGCGTGGCGAGTAAGGCGCGTTGGAGATTTGTTTGATTACGAAATCGTTCCAAGCTGTTGCCGAGCGTTCCAGTTACAGAAGCCTCTCCCTCAGGGAGAGGACAGGCGCGGAGCGTAGCGTAGCGCCAGGAGCGGGTCCCTTGTACGACGTGACAATATGCAGTTCGTAACACATCGCGGGTGCGCGCACGCCCCAAAAAACGTTCCGTGCGCGCTCCCGCGAAAAGTGATGCCGTGCAGAGCCAATCGGCGTACAGGGGACCCTTTCCACCGCTAACGCGGTCCCCCTTCCCCTGAGGGGAAGGCTGCTATATTTGCAACGCTCGCAACGGTATGAAACGACTTGTTGAAAGTGACCATTTCTTTAGGTTTGAGATACAACCATCCAGAAAAGAGGTACGGAATGAAACTGAACTGGAAACTGAAAGCCGGCATCGCCGCCATCGTGCTTGCGGGGTGCGCGTTCGGCGGGTATCAATACTACACGGCGCAGCAGGCGGCGAAGGCCGCGGCGGCCGTCGAGACGACGAAAGTCCAGCGCATGGACCTCACGTCGACTGTCTCGGCGACGGGCACGATCAGCCCCGTGGACTCCGTCGAGGTCAGCTCGAAGATTACGGCGCGCCTCAAGACGGTCAACGTCAAGGAAAATGACGAAGTCCAGGCCGGCCAGACGGTCGCGACGCTCGACACGAAGGACGAGGAAGCGAAGCGTGACCAGGCGCAGTACAAGGTCACGAACACGAAGGCCGAGTACGAGCGCGTGAGCTACCTCTACTCTATCGGCGCCGACACGCAGAAGCAGCTTGAGGACGCGAAGATGGACTACGACACGGCCGTCTCCGCCCTCGCGCAGGCGCAGTCTGACGCGGACGAGGCGACGATCGTCGCGCCGATGAGCGGCACGGTCGTTGGCGAGCCGAAAACCGTCGGCACGATGGCCGTCGCGACGTCCGACAACCCGACGGTCATCATGCGCATCGCCGACCTGTCGAAAAAACAGATCAAGGCGAAGATCGATGAGACGGACATCGGCAGCGTGAAAGTCGGCCAGACGGCGACGTTCACGGTCGACGCGTTCACGGACCGCACGTTCACGGCGCGCGTCACGAAAATCTCGCAGACGGACACGTCGAACACCTGGGACACGACGAACTCCTCGTCGTCCTCGTCGTCATCCTCCGCAAGCGTTATCTACTACTACGTCACGCTCGACGTCGACGACCCGGACGGCGTGCTGCTGCCCGCCATGACGGCGCGCATCGAGATCAACACGGCCGACCGCCCCGGCGCGCTCGTCGTGCCCATCTCCACGCTCAAGACGGACGCGAACGGCTCGTACGTCATCATCAAAAACGCCGACGGCACGCAGGAAAACCGCTACGTCTCGACCGGCATCTACAGCGACGAATTCGTGGAAATCCTCGACGGCCTCACGGAGGGCGAAGACGTCGTCTCGACGTACACAGCAAAGAAATCGTCGTCCTCGTCGAAGAGCAGCAACAATCGCCAAGGCCCGCCGCCGATGTAATCCGTTTTCCCGAAAGGCAGAACTATGGCAGAAGCAAAACACAACACCATCGAGCTGCGCGGCATCAAGAAGATCTACAACATCGGCGGCGAGGAGCTCGCGGCGCTCGCGGGCATCGACCTCGATATCCACAAGGGCGAGTTCGCCGCGCTCATGGGGCCGTCGGGCTCGGGCAAGTCGACGCTCATGAACATCCTCGGCTGCCTCGACCGGCCGACGTGCGGCTCGTACAAGCTCGACGGCGAAGAGGTCGCCGGCCTCGGCGACGACGCGCTTGCCGCGACGCGCAACAAGAAGATCGGCTTCGTGTTCCAGAATTTCAACCTGCTCTCGCGCATCACGGCGCTCGAGAACGTCGCGCTGCCGCTCGTCTACGCCGGCGTCGGCTACCATGAGCGCATGGAGCGCGCGCAGCATTTCCTCGAGGCCGTCGGCCTCGGCGACCGCGGCGACCACCAGCCGAACGAGCTCTCGGGCGGCCAGCGCCAGCGCGTCGCCATCGCCCGCGCGCTCGTGAACGACCCGCACATCATCATGGCCGACGAGCCGACGGGCAACCTCGACACGAAGTCGACGAAAGAAATCATGGAAATCTTTGAGCACATGCACGACATGGGCCGCACGATCATCCTCGTCACGCACGAGCCGGAGATCGCCGCGTGCGCGAGCCGCCAGCTCCTCGTGCGCGACGGCCGCATCACGCGCGACGAAGGGAAGGGAGTGGTCATGGATGTTGTTTAGAGAGAGCTTTTCCATGGCGCTCACGTCGCTCTACGCGAACAAGCTCCGCAGCCTCCTCACCATGCTCGGCATCATCATCGGCGTCGGCGCGGTCATCGCGCTCGTCTCCGTAGGCATGGGCGTGAAATCGAACGTCACGAGCTCCATCGCGAGCCTCGGCTCGAACATGCTCATCATTTCGCCCGGTGCGTCGAACAAAGGCGGCGTGCGCGGCGCGGCCGGCTCGCGCAAAACGCTGAAGTATGAAGACGCCGAGGCCATCCAGCAGAAAATCAAGAACATCGACTACGTCTCGCCGACCGTCTCGACGTCGTACCAGGTCGTTTACGGCAACAGCAACTGGAACACGACGGTGCAGGGCGTGACGGCCGACTTCCTGTCGATCCGCTCGCTCTCCATTTCGAACGGATCGTTCATCACGGCGAACGATCTGAAAAAGCGTCAGCGCGTCGCCGTCATCGGCACGACCGTCGCGGAAAATCTGTTCGGCGAAAAAAATCCCGTCGGCCAGACGATCCGCATCCACAACCAGCCGTACAAGGTCGTTGGCCTGCTCGCGAGCAAAGGCCAGTCCTCGATGGGCCAGGATCAGGACGACATGATCTACGTCCCGCTCACGACGGCGATGGAGCGCATGCTCGGCATCACGTACGTGCAGTCCGTCAACGTGCAGGTCAGCGACGCGACGAAGATGGATCAGGTGCAGGACGAGATCGAGACGCTGCTGCGCCAGCGCCATCACCTGACGCAGGCGAACAAGGAGGACGACTTCACCGTCCGCAACCTCACGAGCCTCATGGAGACCGTGAACCAGTCGACGTCGATGCTGACGCTGCTCCTCGGTGCCATCGCGGGCATCTCGCTCCTCGTCGGCGGCATCGGCATCATGAACATCATGATGGTCTCCGTCACGGAGCGCACGCGCGAGATCGGCATAAGGAAAGCCCTCGGCGCCACGTTCCTAAACATCATGACGCAGTTTCTCATCGAGTCCATGGTGCTCGGCGTCATCGGCGGCATCATCGGCATCTTCGTCGGCATCGGCGCGTCGCAGCTCATCGCCCAGTTCGGCGGCTTCACGACGCTCATCACCTGGCTGCCCATCGTCGTCTCGTTCGCCTTCTCCGTCGGCATCGGCTTGTTCTTCGGCATTTATCCCGCAAGGAAAGCCGCGAAGCTCGACCCGATCGAGGCGTTGAGGTATGAATGAAGCTCCCAAAATAACGCTGTTACGTTTACTGGAATAGCTTCATAAAATTGCGACCGTAACTCATACAGCAGCCTCTCCCAACGGGAGAGGGGGACCGCGAAGCGGTGGAGAGGGTGTCGAAGGTACGACGTAATGAATACAAACAAAATTGGGGTCGAAGGATTTTTGAAACGTCCTTCGACCCCAATTTTTCACATTAAAGTTGCGCCCTACCTTCGACACCCTTTCCGTCGCCTACGGCGCCACCTTCCCCGTAGGGGAAGGCTTCTGTATAAGGAACGTTCGGCAACAGATGGGTGTGAAAGCGGTTTAGTAAGTGCAATAGCCATCTTTTCTACCCCCGTCCGACGCGCTCGAAGATGGCCTCGGCCTGTTCGCGTGCCTCCCTTGCGACGAGCTCGGCGCAGGCCCAGAGGAAGTCGGGGCGGAACGCGTTTTGCGGCTGCGGGATGCAGGCGTCGAGGAGGATCGTCGTGTCGGGGGCGAGGTAGTATTTGAAGAGCTTGTCTTCGTAGTTCCGCTGCGCGAGGAACTGCTGGATGGCGAAGGCGTTCGTGTCATCGAGCGCGCGCGTCGCGAAGTTCACGCGGATGAGCGCGAAGATCGTGTCGTCGAGCAGGATGCCGAGCGGAATCGTGCGCGGCGGTTCCGTGTCGTCTGCCGTTGCCCGCGGTTCGTCGGGCATGGGCCCGACGGGCAGCTGCGTGCGGAAGATGACGGTGTGCTGCGGGTCGCCGGCGTTTTCCATGGAAAGGCCCGTCATGCGGTGCGTCTCCATGAGCCACGCGGCGAAGCGTTCTGCGTTTTTGTTCATAGGCTCAGAACTTCCAATGGTACTGCGCCGTGATGTCGGCACCGTCCGTGTCGCCGCCCGTGTGGTACGAAGCGCCGATGTTCCAGCCCTGCGTCTGCGTCTCGCCAGAGTAGCCGAGGCGCAGGAGCACCTGGTTCGCGTCGGCGAGGTCGTAGCTGATGTTGTCGGTGAAGCTGTAGCCGTTCGTCTGCACGTCCATGTCCGTGTCGCGGCCGCTGAGCGTCGGGATGTACGAGAGGTCGGCAGAGAAGCGGTAGCGCCAGCCGCCCTGGACGTGGTCGCTCGTGAGGCCGACGCCGACGGGCAGCGTCAGGACGCTCGCGCTCGACGGGCTGTAGCGGAATGCCGTGCCGCCGTCGTACGTGCCGTCGTAGCTCGGCGTGTCGAGATACGTGTAGCGCAGGCCGACATGCGGGACGATGGAGAAGCCTTTCGCCTTGTCGATGTTCCACTCCGCCGTCGCGCCGAGCGTGAAGGCATGCGTGTCGGGATCGACGTCGATGAGGCCGTCGATGTCGTGGCTCGTCGTGTAGTAGCCGACATCGAAAAGCGCCTGTGGCGCATTTTTGCCCGTGCCCTTGATGTTGCCGTAGTAGCTCGCGCCGAAAATGTTGTAGTCGTCGCTCTCGTCCGTCGCGTTCGTCGAGCCTGTGCCGTACGAGAACGCAATGCCGTGGCGGTAGTTCTTCGTCGGCTCGAAATCGTAACCGATCGTGATGGCGTTGAGATTGCTGTCGTAGTCGGCTTCGAGGCCGTCGAGTGCGAGGCCGTCGTTCTTCGTATAGTTGTGCGTGTAGCGCGCCCAGATGTCGTTGTCGCTCCCGCGCTCGAGCGAGTTGAGCGTGGAAAAATGATCCTGCACGCTCTGCGCGAGGAGCTGCGTGTTCTCGAGCGCCGTCGCGCTCGCGCCCGCGACCTCGGCCGGCTGCGCCGCGACGTTGAGGAGGTACGTCGCCCGCGCATCGCTGTTCGCGTTCTTCACGGCGTTCGCGATGTAGCGCAGGCCGGCGTTCGACGACTTCTTGCTGATGGTCGTATTCGTGTCCGCCGTCAGGCCGTTGATGTTGTTGACGAGCACGACGCCCGGCAGGACGTCGCGGACATCTTGGTTCGTGATCGTGACGGCGCCGTTCTCGGTTTTCGTCACTTCGAACAAACGGTTCACGACGATGTTGTCCGTGTCCGTGTACCAGCCGCTTGCACCGGATGTCGTATTGAACCCACTCGTGATCTGATACGTCTGCGTGCCGCCGGCGTTGTTCTCGAGGTAGAGTTTCGCCGTGCTGTCGACGGTGAGCGTGCTGTTTGTCGTGTCTTCCGCCTTGAGCGCCGTTGTGCCGGTGGTCGTTGAAGTTACAGGCGTGTAGTCCCAAAGGTCGACCATGAGCAGCGAGTTCGCGCCGAACGTCGCTGTGTCGGACGCAGCGTTCGTGGTCGTGCTGCTCGAAGTGAGGCTGCCGTCGACCTTGACGCCACCAGAGTTGTCGACAAGCGTGACGGGTTGCTCGAGCAGCAGCGCTGCCGTCGTCTCGCCCGTGCTGTAGCCCCATGTCTGCTTCGAGTTCGCGAACATTTCCTCAGCGACGGTCGTGTCGGTTGTGCCGAGGCTCGCGACGGAGTTGCGGCCGACGGTCAACGTGTAGTTGACGTTGACATCGCTCGATGCAGCTTGGTCTGCCGTCGTGCCGTCCGTGACGGTCAGGAGTTTTCCGTCGCGCGCCGAGCTGCACGGTGCTGCCCGTGATGGCGACGGTGTTCGCCGTCGTGTCATCGTCCGTTTTCTTGAGTTCGAGCGAAGACGCGTTGAATTTCGCAACGGAAGAATTGGCGGACGTGTTGCCGCTGGCGATGGTCACGCCGGTGGCGCTGCTCGCCGTCGCTTTGACGAACGCGCCGCTTTCCGGCACGTCGGCAATCGCATGGGACATGCTGGATGTGTCCGTCTTCGTAGCGACGATCGTCGTGCCGCTGCCAGCATTGCTGATGAGATTCTGCGCGGCATCGAGCTCGGTGAGCGTCAGGTCGGTATCATCGAAGAGCACCGTGCCTGCTGCAAAGTTGATGGCGTTGTTGGCGTTTGTCCAAGTGTCGCTCGCCGTCGTTTTGTTGGCGGTGATGCCATCGCCGAAGAGCTGCGCCGCATCGGTCTCGAGGACGCCGTGGTCCGTGAGCTTGATGAAATTCGTCGCTGTGGCTTTTTGTTCTGTGCCGCTGCTGTCCTTGTACGTCCAGCTTGACGGGTCGTTGAACGTCTTGTCGTCGACGAGCTTCAGCGTCGCTTTTGCGTTGATGTTCGCATAGGCGATCTTGTCCGTGTCGTTCGCGCCCTCGACATCGAGGCCGATGGAAATCTGGCCGGGGTTCGCTGTCGATGTTCCGTAGCCGCCGTACGTGTCATCCGCCGTGCCGAACAGCTGGTCGGCCGTCGTGATGACGGTGCCGTTCACGAGTTCGATGTCCGCGCCGTTCTCAGCATGGAACGTCGTGTTGCGCATGTCGGCCGAGGCCGTCGAGCTCGGCACGTAATTGTTGGCGATGTCCGTGCCGAAGCCGACGCCAATCCAGCCGCCTTCGTTCGCGCCGTCGTCTGTCGCGAACAGCGTCGTGCCGTGATCGGTCATGCCGTCCGTCAATCGGACTTCGACGCCGCTCGATCCTGTCGAGCTGATCTTGCTGTAATTCGATGAAGAGTTCAGCGTGACGGATTGGAAATCCGTCGTGTCGTCCGCAGCAATCGTCGCGCCTGAGGACGACGTGTCCGATGTGGTGGTCGTCGCCGCCGATGCCACGCCGAACGGGAACGCTGTCGCGCCCGCCGTCAGTCCGATGAGGACGGCGCGCGTCAGCGATGCCCGCTCCTTCCTTGTGGTCTTTTCCATAAATCTTTCGCCTCCGTGTGAAAGGATACGTTTTTATATTCGCGATGCATGCAAAAAAACTCCTGCGAAATCATAAAAATTTCGCAGGAGTTCCTTTTGAAAGATGGTGCGATTGGTGAGAGTCGAACTCACGACCTGCCGCTTAGGAGGCGGACGCTCTATCCAACTGAGCTACAACCGCAACACAGCTATTTTAACAGACAACGCGCCCATGCGCAAGGATTTGACGGAACAATCCGCACTATGATAGAATCAAGAACAGATATAGAAGAAAAAAGAAGTGCTTTTGGGGAGGATCTGTGTATGAGGACTGACCACAAAAAAATTTCATGGCTCGCAAAATGTTTCGCGGCGTTCGCCGCGCTTGCCGCGCTGCTCGCGTTTGCCGCGCCGGCGGACGCGCATGAGGCGTCGCATCCGCACGAGGGCGGGCGCGTCATGTACGTGACGGCGACGGCGTACAGCGCGCTCGACCCGGGCAACTCGCCGTACACGGCGACGGGCACGCGCGTGCGCCACGGCGTCATCGCCGTCGACCCCGCCGTCATCCCGCTCGGCACGCGCGTCTACATCCCGGACTACGGCGAAGCCATCGCCGAGGACATCGGCTGGGGCATCCAGGGCCACATGATCGACGTCGCGTTCGACACGCACGAAGAAGCGCTCATGTTCGGGCGGCAGGAGATTGAGATTTACGTGTTTGATTGAGGCATAAAAAGGGGGGGGCAGTTACTAGACTGAGTTCACATTCATCTGTTGCCGAGCGTTCCTCATACAGAAGCCTTCCCCTACGGGGAAGGTGGCGCCGCAGGCGACGGAAAGGGTGGCGAAGGTAGGGCGTAACTATTACGTAAAAAGTTGAGTCGAAGGACGTTATAAAATCCTTCGACTCAACTTTTGTTTGTATTTGTTACGTCGTACCTCCGACACCCTCTCCACCGCTTCGCGGTCCCCCTCTCCCGTTGGGAGAGGCTGGTATATGAGTTACGGTCGCAATCTTGTGAAACCGTTCCGGTAACTGCAACAGCCCCTTTTTGATACTCACAGCTCCAAAATCACCGACGAATGGAACGCCCGTTCGTCGCTGTCGAACGTGGCGCGTCCTCCGTGGGCGGCGGCGATGGCGGTGATGGAGGAGAGGCCGAGGCCGGGGGCGCGGCCGCCGCGTTTGGAGGAGAGGTAGCGCTCGCCGTCTTTGGCGGGTGGTTCGGCGCACGTGTTGTCGAGGACGATGACGAGGCGGCCGTCCAGGACGCGTGCCTTGAGCTCGAGGAACGGCTGCGGCGGCAGCTCGTGCGACGGGCGCGACGATCGCGCGAAAGGCGGCTGGCCTTGCTCGCTGGCCGGTGTTTCGGCGGCTGGTGGAGGAACAACGTGTCCTCGGCTGCGGACGCAGGACTCGATGGCGTTTTCGAGCAAGTTGCCGAAGACGGACGCGAGCTCGGCGTCCGTGAGGCTGCCGGCGTGCTCGGGGACGACGAGGTCGATCGTGACGGCGATGCCCTGCTTTTCTGCGAGCGCAGCGTAGTGCGCAGCGATGGCGTTGACGGCGAGGTTCTCGGCGTAGTGCGCGGGATGACGCGCAGCAATCGTTTTCGTGAGGCCCGCGAGATATGTTTTCATGCGCTCGATGTTGCCTTGCTGTGCGAGCTCGGAGAGCAACGAGACGTGGTGTTTCAGGTCGTGGCGGATGCCGGAGAGCCGGCGCTCCTCGGCGAGCATCATGTCGTGACGTTCTTTTTCGGCGGCGAGGCGCAGCTCGAGGAGCTCGTGCTCGTGCGCCTGGCGCTCGTAGTCTTGCTTCATGCGCGCGTCTTTCCGCAGGATCGCGCCCGTGAGGACGAGCATGAGCAGCAAAAAGACGTACGTGCCGAAGAGAAACACCATCGCGAACTCAAAGCGGCGGAACACGTAGTAGTTGAGGATTTCGAGCACGGCGGACGCGAGCAGCGCGGCGACGGGGACGAGCACCCAGCGGGCGCGCGTATTTTTTTCATGCACGGCCTCATAGACGAGCGCGACGACGAGCAACGCGAGCGCGAGCGGATGGAGCAGGTGGAAGACGAACAGGCTCTGCATCATCATGACGAGGCCCGCGAGCTGGAGGAGCAGTGCGAGCGCCGGCAGCAGCACTTCGAGGTAAAAGACGGCCGTCAGCAGCCGCTGCCAGCGGAACGTCACGGCGCTGAGCGCGAAGCCATAGAGCGGCGCGATGACGAAGAACAGCCCCGTGAACGCCATCAGGTAGAGGAGCACGGCATTCTGGATGGCAAAGACGGAAAAATCATTTTCGCCGATGTTCCAGACGCCGACGGCGAGGAAGAACAGGCCGAGGAAGAGCAGCATGCCGCGGCTGCTCTTCACGTCGTAAATGGAGAACGACAGCAGGACGAGCACGAGGCCCATGAGCGCGAGGAAGACCTCGACGAAGAAGCAGGCCATGAGATAGCCGAACTCGTAGCGGTACAGGCCGGACGTGTTGCTGATGGCGAACGGCGCGACGGGCAGCTGCGCGCGGTCGTGCGGGAACTCGTACGTGACGGTGATCGTGCCGGTGCGCGGCCCGTTTACGTCCGGGCGGAAGCTGAAGATGCGCACGGTCGTCGGCGGGTCGTCGAGGAACGACGGGTACGTGCCTTTCTTGCCGTAGGCGCTGATCGTCTCACCGTTGAACGCGACTTCCGTCGGCGCGTAGACCGTCTTGACGAGCAGAGAAAACGACGCGCGCGTGTCGACGGCGAACGTCAGCGAGATCGGCGTGCCGGGTGGGAGACCTCGGAACGTGTGCGGCAGCGTGATGGTCTGCGGCTGCCCGTTCACGACGGCCGTCGCCTCCGTGACGTGGCGCACGGTCATCGCGCCGCCGGGCAGCGCGCGCAGGCGGTACGGCAGCGCGAGGAAGAACGCGATCGCGAGCAGGACCGCGACGACGGCAAACAGGACATGGCCGAGCGACCAGCGCCGCGCTTTCAGCGATGCGAAAATATCGAAAACTTTTTCTTTCATGACAGCCTCACGCGCTCGATGAGCCGGTCGTCATAGCGCCGCCGCATCGCGGGGATCGCGCCCTTGCGGATGTAGGCCGTGCCGCCGCCGCGCATGCGGAAGATGGAGAGCTCGTCGTCGATGGCGAGCACATGGTCGAGGTTCACGAGATAGCTCTTGTGGCTGCGGACGAACGCAGGGCCGAGGGGCTCGAGGCGGTCAAGGCGGCCGTACGCATATTTTGTTTCGCCGCTCGCGAGGTGGAGCGCGATGCGGTGGTCTTGCTGCTCGAGGTACAGGATGTCCGCGAGCGGCATGGCTTCGTCCTTGCCGAGGCGGAACACAGGGCGCGCGCGGCGCGTGCTCCGCACGAACGTGAGGAGCTCGTGGAGCTCTTCCTGCCGCACGGGCTTTTCGAGGTAGCGCACGGCGCGCAGACGGTAGCCGTCCATGGCGAACTCCGTGCTCGTGCTGCAGAGCGCGACGGGGAGGTCGCCGGCAGCGTCGCGGATCTCGCGCAGCACGGCGATGCCGTCGAGCCCTTTCATGAAGATGTCGAGGATCACGAGGTCCGGCGCCTGCTTGCCGATCGCGGCCAAGAGCTTCGTCCCCGCATCGAACG
>NZ_JALFCU010000027.1 GCF_022771645.1 Selenomonas sp. | reverse complement strand
AACCCCGAAATGCTCGAAGGTTGGATGCCGTGGAGCAAGGGGGCTCAAGACAACTGCAAAGCGTGAATCCCATCCCCATCGATACGCCTTTTAGGTGGCGATGGGGATTTTTCTGCGTTTGGGTACGTCATGTTATTAGGCACTTACGAGAAAAGCAATAGCAATTTTGTCGGTGGAATGAGGCGGACAGCTTTGGTGAAAAAAGGCAAAAAAAATCGAGGCTATTCTGCGGTCACAGAAAGCCTCGAAAGCCTTGAAATTACTAAAGAAATGGTCGGAACGACCTGATTTGAACAGGCGACCTCTTCCACCCCAAGGAAGCGCGCTACCAAACTGCGCTACGTCCCGAACGAAAGTTATTATACTACTTCATCTGCGTGTTGTAAAGGAAAAGTTACGACGCGCGCTTTTTATGCGCTGCCACTCACGCGAGACCAAACATCGTGTCGAGGATGTGCCTCCCCGTGTCCGTCTCGAAGATTTTTTCGCGCGCCGCGCGCAGGGCGGATTCCGACAACTGGTCCTCGTACGCGTTGACGAGGAAGTCGGCTTCGAGCAGGATGCGCCAATCGAGGCCGACCACATCCATGTACGTGTGATGATGGCCGACGAGGAACGCGACGCGTCCCGTGACATCCGCCGGCACGCCGCAGTCCGCCAAGAGCTTCGTTGCGAGTGCCGGGCCTTCTTGTTCCTGGTATTTGCCGGCGGTCGAGTGATACTTTTCCTCGGCTGCGTGAATGCCGATGTCGTGGACGATGGCCGCGAGCTCGAGGATGCGCTGCGTGCGCGTGTCGAGGCCTTCCTTGCGGCCGATGTAGGCGGCAAACGCATAGACTTTGATGAAATGCTGGATGCGCCGCGCGTCGCCGCAATCAAACGCAATCATTTTCTCGAGCACGATGTCTTGGTACATGGCGGACTCCTTTTCAGTACTGCTGCCGTTCCTTCAGCGCGCGTTCGACTTCGCGGTTGTCGGCTTTTTTCTTGAGGTCTTCGCGCTTGTCGTACGTGTGCTTGCCGGAGGCGAGCGCGAGCTCGACTTTCGCGCGGCCGTGCTTGAAGTAGATCTTCAGCGGCACGAGCGTGAAGCCTTTCTGCCGCGTCTCGCCGAAGAGCTTCAGAATCTCGCTCTTGTGGAGCAGGAGCTTGCGCTTGCGCAGCGGGTCATGGTTGAACATGTTGCCTTGCCTATAAGGGCTGATGTGCATATTCTCAAGGAAGCATTCGCCGCTCTCGATGCTCGCGAAGCTGTCTTTGAGGTTCGCGCGGCCGTCGCGCAGCGACTTGACCTCCGTGCCCTGGAGCTCGATGCCGGCCTCATACGTCTCGTGGATGAAGTAATCGTGGCGCGCCTTGCGGTTCTCGCAGACGATCTTGATGGGGATGTTGTTCTTGCCCATATGGTTCACCTAGATTCTAAAAAAGAGGTTGGCGTGCCAACCTCTTTTGTTTTTTACTTGCTGTCTTTCGTGCCGTCCTCGGTCTTGCGGTGCGGGCGCGGGCGCTGGCGGTCGGCGCTCTTCTGCTTCTGCTGGAGCTCGTCCTCGCGCTGCTTGCGCTCGTGGTATCCCGGCGGATCAGGCCAGACGGCCGTGTTGAGGCCGGTGACGCGGACGCGCTGGTAGTCGTCGCGCTTCTCGCGCTGCGGCTTCGGCGTGCCCCAAGCGTTCGCGACGCGCTTCTCGAGGCGGACGTCCTTCATGTCCTTCTTGCCGGACGGGCGGCGCGTGTCGCGCGGCTGCGTCGTGCGGCCCGGGCGCTTCTCGCCGCTCTTGCCGCGGTTGCGGCTCGGGGGGTCGTCCTTGCCGCGATGCTCGGCGGCACGGAACGCATCAGCAAAGGCGCTGCCGCCGCTGCTGCGACGGCTGCCGCGCGGGCGGCGGCCTTCTGTGCGCTTGCCCTTCTTGTCGTCGCCGCTGCGGCCGCTGCCGTTTTTCTTGCCGCCGCCCGTCGCATTTGCGAGCGCGGCCGGGTCGTCGGCGTTTTCCTTCAGCACGAAGTCGAGGTTGCGCTCGTCGACGTTCGCGCGCACGACGACGATCTCGACGGCATCGCCGAGGCGGTATTTTTTGAGCGTCTTCTCGCCGATCATGGCGTACTGCTCTTCTTTGTACTCATAGTAGTCGTCCGTCATCGTCGAGACGTGGACGAGGCCCTCGACGCCGTTCTCGAGCTCGACGAAAATGCCGAACGCCGTGACGCCGGAGATTGTGCCAGGGAACGTCTCGTTGACGAACTGCGCCATGTACTCGATTTTCTTCATGTCCGTCGTCTCGCGCTCGGCCTCGATGGCGATGCGCTCGCGCTGCGACGTGTGGTCGGCGATGTCGGGGAGCTTCAGCCGCAGCTCGGTCTGGCGCTCCTGCGGCAGCGTGCCGGTCGCGAACGTCTCGCGCAGCAGGCGGTGCACGATGAGGTCGGGGTAGCGGCGGATCGGCGACGTGAAATGCGTGTAGTAGCGCGCGGCGAGGCCGAAGTGGCCGAGGCTTTCCGCCGCGTAGCGCGCCTGCTGCATGGAGCGCAGCGAGACGGTCTCGACGATCTTTTCTTCAGGACGGCCTTTGACCTTTTCGAGCACCTGCTGCACGTCGATGGGGCGTACTTTGCCCTCTTCATCTTGATGGACGAACAGGCCGAAAGCGCCTAAGAGGTTATTCAGGTTCGTGATCTTCTCATCGCTCGGCTGCTCGTGCACGCGGTAGAGGAATGGCAGATGTTTGAGGTCCATGTGCTTCGCGACCGTTTCGTTCGCCGCGAGCATGCATTCCTCGATGATGGACTCGGCAAGCGAGCCCGTGCGCTTCACGAGCTCGATGGGATGACCTTCTGCATCGAGCTTGACCTTGACTTCGGGGATGTCGAAGTCGATGGAGCCGCGCGCGTGGCGCTTCGCCTTCATGACGTGGCGGAGCTCCTCGAGCGTCTTGAGCATGGGCAGGAGGTCGCGCTGGCGCTCGATCTCCTCCGGGTCTTCCTCCACGAGCACGCGGTTCACGATGTTGTACGTGAGGCGGCGGTAAACGTGGATGACGGCCGGGACGATCTCGTAGCTTTCGATCTCGCCCTCCGGGCTCACGTGCATCTCGCAGGCCATCGAGAGGCGGTCGACGCCAGCGTTCAGGCTGCAAATGCCGTTTGAGAGTGCGAACGGCAGCATCGGCACAACGCGGTCGACGAGGTAGACGCTCGTGCCGCGCTCGTACGCTTCGCGGTCGAGCGGCTCGCCCTCGCGGACGTACCACGAGACGTCAGCGATGTAGACGCCGAGGAAATACGAATCATCGTCGTTCTTCTTGACATAGACGCCGTCATCGAAGTCTTTCGAGTCGTCGCCATCGACCGTGACAATCGTGAGGTCGCGGCGGTCGCGGCGGCCTTCGCATTCTTCGGGCGTCGGGTTTTCCTCGATGTGGTCGGCGATGTCCTGTACGTCAGGCGGGAACGTATCGGCGAGCTCGTACTGGCGCATGACGGAGACGACGTCGACGCCCGGGTCGCCTTTCTTGCCGAGCACTTCCGTGATTTCGCCTTCCGCATTGTGGCGGCCTTCCGGCCATTTCGTGATGTGGACGACGACCTTGCTGCCCGTGACGGCGCCGCCGAACGCTTTTTTCGGCACGAAGATGTCCATGCCGATCTTCGTGTTGTCCGGCGTGACGAAGCCGAACGTCTTGCGCGCATCCATCGTGCCGACGATATGCTCGTTCGCGCGCTCGAGAATCTCGATGATCTCGCCGACGCGCGACTGGCCTTCTTCCTCCGGCGGCGTGACGCGCGCGACGACATGGTCGCCGTGCATGGCCGTATGGAGCTGCGTGCCCGGCACGAAGACGTCCGTGTCCTCTTCCGATTCCTTGACGTCGGGGATGATGAAGCCAAAGCCTTTCGATGTCATGGACAGACGTCCGGTGACAGTGTTCTGGTTGTTCGAGTCTTGTTCCATAAAAGTCCTTTCATTCTTTGCTCTGATGTTCCGATTCCCGCGGTTTTTTCGTTTCTTCCGCGTTGCGATGCTTGTGGAAATGGTATTTCCCCAGCAAGAATTTTGCCGTCAAGGCAAATACCTTGTCACGCTCCTTATCGAGCGGCAAGAGGTGGCCGGAGCGTTTGAGGTAGATGACGTCCTTGCGCTCCGTGGCAATGTGCTCCGCGAGGTACGCGGCGCTCTTCGGATCGGCCGTGTGGTCGCCGAGGCTGTGGAGGATCAACGTCGGACGGTCGACGCACCCGAGCTGCTCCGTCATCGTGTGCATGAGGCCGAAGAGCTCGTGGATCGAGACGAGCGGCATCGTCAGATACGTCTCATTCACAGCGTCCGGGACATTCTTCATCGGCCGCCGATGCTTCGGCACGTAGCGACCGCGACAAAATTTCAGCGGCGGCAGCCGGTCGGCGCCGCGTTCCGGCGCGATGAAGACAGGCGTCGCAAGGCTGACGATGCGGTGCACCTTGCACTCCGCCGCGAGCAGGAATGCGAGCACGCCGCCCATGGAGTGACCGACGACAGACACTTTCTTGCAGCAGCCCGTGAGCAGCGCGTAGCCGTCGCGTGCGCTGTCGAGAAAATCCTCCGCCGTCTGGCGGCTCAGGTCCTCCTCCGTCGTGCCGTGGCCGGCGATGCGCGGCGCAAGTACCGTCATCCCTTGCCGCTGGAGGCTCTGCCCGAGGAGCAGGAGATCGGCAGGACTCCCGGTGAAGCCGTGCAACAGCAGCACGCCATGCGAGCCTCCCCGCAAAAAAAATGGCTCCGCGCCTTTTTGAATCATGCCGTCACCCCCTTGCCCGTTTCCGAAAACATGAAAAAGCGCCCTCCCCAACGTGCACGAGAGAAGACGCCGATTCGTTATCACATGGTCATGCGGGCGATCACGATGGTGATGAGCGCAAAAAGGATGGCGAGGACGACGGTCACGCGCGCGAGAAGCGCATCCATGCCGCGCGCCTTGCTCGAAAAGACGGTCTCCGCCCCGCCGCCAAGGCCGCCCATGCCGTCCGACTTTGCCTCCTGGCCGAGCACAGCTGCGATGAGCGCGATGCAGACGATCGCGTCGAGGATCATCAATAAGGTCAGCAACGTTTCTGCCTCCTATTCTTTCGAAAAGATGTACAGCTTATCTTATCACAGACCTATAGGGAATAGCAAGGAAAAGTGTATGGCAGCTACTGCGTTTTATACTAGATCCGCTATGTGAATCATTACAATAAAAAACGCTCGGTAAGAACCGAGCGCACACTTCGATGGCAGGGGCAGTAAGACTTGAACTCACAACCTACGGTTTTGGAGACCGTTGCTCTACCAATTGAGCTATACCCCTATAAAAATGGGGCGACTTGTGGGGGTCGAACCCACGCATGCTGGAGCCACAATCCAGTGT
>NZ_JALFCU010000107.1 GCF_022771645.1 Selenomonas sp. | reverse complement strand
CGTTCGTTTTGCTATAATTCTCCACGATAAACCTCCTCCTGTTTCATGGCCTGTCAATCTATGTAGTTCACGGGATTGCCGGTGATTTTGCGCTGGTTGCGGTTGGGCAGTCCGTCCGTCGTGTCAGCTGTTCCAAATGCAACCGAGGCGCAAACCGTTTCATCTTCCCCAAGACCGAGTTTCGTCAGATATTCTCTGACGGTCGGTTCCTCCGTCAGCCAGTGGAGGGAATTGATATAGCAACTGCCCAGGTCAAGCTCGTTTGCCTCCAGCATCATGTTCATGGCGGCGCAAACGGAATCGGCCATAGCGTTGCCGTATCCGATTTTATTAGCCAGTACGATGAGAACGGGCGCATCGTAGTGGAAGGCGAAAAATCCCTTCTTACAGGCCTTGACGATCGACAACATGGATTTATACATATTGTCCGTGATTTCCATCCGGGCAAATGCGTTGCAGGCAAGTTCGGCAATCTCCCGCAGCGCCTCCCCGTTTTGAATGACGATAAAGCGCGTGCTTTGGCTGTTACCGCCGCAGGGCGCCAGGCGCCCCGCCTCTACAATCTTTTCCAAAGCATCGCGGGCAACGGGCTCTTTTTTGAATTTGCGGGTAGAACGGCGCGTTTTGATGGCTTCATAAACATCCATGGTGATTTCGCTTCCACCTCTTTACATATCAACCAGCCGGGGCTTGCCCAGGCCGTAGGCCAGTTTGCAGGTGCACTCGTCCATATACATCAGCACGAGGGTGGGGCTGTCCACCGTCTTATGAATCTTGTGGACGATGTTGTCGAGCCTGTCCCAGATGCGTTTTCGTTCCGCCTCGTCCTCCACAAACTTCATGATGCCGGTGATCCGCGCCGTGGTCTTGCCGCTCGGCTCCATGTAGGTGTACGCCGTTTGCGGGTGATGGACAAGCTGGCTGTAGATCTCTTTGTCGCTGGCCGTGGCGAAATAAAACTTCCCATTCTCCTCGAACTGGAATTCGATGCACCGAGCCTCCGGCATTCCGTCATCACGCACCGTTGCCATAATGCCGTAAGCGTCGACGGGCAAATGCTTCATAAATTCCTCTTTGGTCATCATGTTGTCCTCCTTAGCCTGTATATACACATGAAAATCAAACATCTTATGCTTCATCGAGCTGATCCGCCGCTTGCCACATGGCCGCCGCCAAACGCCGGTACGCTTCCTCGCCGATGACTGCCGCACAGCGTTCGTGGAGTCGCATGAGGCACGCGTCAATTCTCTTGGTCTTTTCCCTGCCCAGGTCGGTAAGGCTCACATGAACGGTTTTCCATTCCTGCTCTTTTTTTACCATGCCCTGTTTCACTAAGGCATTCACAAAACGGGTGCAGGTGGAGGGGGCGATATCCATTTTCTCACTCAGTTCCGAAATCGTAATGCCCAGATATTGGTTCACCACAATCAGAATATAAATATGCGGCGCAGAGATCCCTGTGTCTGCATATTCCTCGTTGACGATACGCCGAAGAACATTCGACAGGCGGTTGGCGGTAAAAAAGAGACATCTGCGGAGCGTCGTCTCATTGGCTTCCATCACTACACTCCCTTCTCATTTGTATATGCATATCATAGCGCAGACACACCTCCTTGTCAATCCCCTTGAGACACGCAACGGGGGAAATTTCCTGTCAGCACACCTTTCGAGCACATCCACGCAACGACAAGACGGCCGCGTGCATGAGCAGTGCACGCGGCCGTCTTGCTGTGTATTTAGTAGGAGAGCTTTACGAGATGCATCTTCGCACCCCTCAACGAGGATGGATTCACAAACCGACGGAGACGAGCGCTTGGTCGATGTCGCGGATGATGTCGCCTGGATCTTCCAGCCCGACGCTGAAGCGGATGAAGCCCTTGCGGAATTGCTCCGGATAGAGGCCGATGCGCTCGTCGTAACTCGGCTGCGGGAAAATGAGGCTTTCATCGTGGCCGAGGGAAACGGCGAACGTGACGATCTTGAGTGCGGCGCAGAAATGCTCGACCGTCTTGTCATCCGTCGCAAGCCCGAAGGAAATTACGCCGCCGAAGCCGTTTTTCATCTGTTTTTTGGCGACTTCATGACCCGGATTGCTCGGGAGACCGGGATAGGAGACGAACGTGACGTTCTTCCGCTGTTCCAACCATTCGGCAATCTGCTGCGTTGACTGATTGATGCGATCCATGCGCAATGGGAACGTCACAGAGCCGCGAAAAATCTGCCAAGCGTTGAACGGGCTGATGATCGAGCCGACGTTCACCTGTGCCTCATAGCGGATGCGATCCATGGTCTCGAGGTCGTTGGAAAGGATCGCGCCGCCTTGCGCGTCTCCGTGTCCGTTGATGAATTTCGTCACGGATTCGACAACGAAATCGGCACCGAGCTCCAGCGGATGCTGGTTGTAAGGCGAAGCAAACGTGTTGTCGACGGAAAGGACGGCACCGTTTTCATGCGCGATCTTCGCGACGGCCGCGATGTCCGTGATGCCGTTCGTCGGATTGTCCGGCGTCTCGATGTGGACGAGCCGCGTCCCGGGCGTGATCGCCTTTTTGACCGCCTCGAGATCCGTCATGTCGGCCATGACCGTTTTCACGCCGAACTTGCGGTTGAAGAGCTCGTGGAACAGGCGGTACACCGCCATATAACTGACATTCGGATAGACCACGCGGTCCCCCGTCTTCAGCAGCGTCCAGAACAGCGCATGCAGAGCCGCCACGCCGCTGCCGAGCAAGATCGCATCATCCGCACCGTGGAGCGCCGCCAGCTTTTCCTCCATCCAATGCTGGTTCGGATTGCCGTTGCGCGAATACATGAGGAGGTCGGTTGATGAATAATTGACCTTCGACAGATCATCCGGGAGCTTGTAGCTGTTCGCCATGTGAAGCGGCCGGCGGACGGCGCCCGTTTCCTTGTCGTAGTCCGTGCCCGTGTGGACGGCCTGCGTCGTGATATCATATCCAGAGAATCGATTCTGTTTCTTTGCCATGAAGAGTCCCCCTTCGCATCCGATGTGGTTTTGCATACCTTAAATCATACTATATTTATCTGTTTTGTCAACATTGGAAACGTCAAACGGAATCTGCCTGTTCATTCATGCACATCACAAAAGAGGACGGCCGCATCCGACCGTCCCCTTGCTGGAATCTATGGTTGCACATTACTTCCGGAACAAGAATGCATCCTTGCCCGGATAGATGGCTGCCGCGCCGAGGTGTTCCTCGATGCGCAGCAGCTGGTTGTACTTCGCGACGCGCTCGCTGCGGCCGGGCGCACCGGTCTTGATCTGGTCACTATTCAATGCGACGGCGAGGTCGGCGATGGTCGTGTCCTCCGTCTCGCCCGAACGATGCGAGACGATGGCCGTGTAGCCAGCGTGATGCGCCATCTGGATCGCTGCGAGCGTCTCGGAGAGCGAGCCGATCTGGTTCAGCTTGATGAGGATGCTGTTGCCGCAGCCGAGCTCGATGCCTTTCGCGAGGCGCTTCGTATTCGTGACGAAAAGATCGTCACCGACGAGCTGCACACGGCCACCGAGCTCTTCCGTCATCTTTTGCCAGCCGTCCCAGTCCTCTTCGTCAAGGCCGTCCTCGATGGAGTAGATCGGATATTTCTCGATGAGACTTTTCCAATGCGCGATGAGCTCGTCCGACGTGAACTCCTTGCCGGACTTCGGCTGCTTGTAGTGACCCTTGCCTTTCTCGCTCTTCCACTCCGAGGCCGCCGCGTCGATGGCGAGCACGAAGTCCTTGCCCGGCTCGTAGCCTGCCGCACGGATGGCCGCGAGGATGTGCTCGATCGTGTCCTCGTCGCTCTTGAGGTTCGGCGCGAAACCGCCCTCGTCGCCGACGGCCGTCGTCTCGCCCTCTTTCTTCAGCAGCGACTGGAGCGCGTGGTAGACCTCCGTCGCCATGCGCAGCCCTTCGCGGAACGTCGGCGCGCCGACCGGCATGATCATGAACTCCTGCGTATCGACGGAGTTCGTCGCGTGCGCGCCGCCGTTCAGGATGTTCATCATCGGCACGGGCAGGTGACGGCCAGCCACGCCGCCGAGGAAACGATAGAGCGCCACGCCCTCGGCCTGCGCCGCTGCTTTCGCCGACGCGAGCGAGACGGCGAGGATGGCGTTCGCGCCGAGCTTCGTCTTGTTCTCCGTGCCGTCGAGCGCGAGCATCGCCGCATCGACCGCGTAGATGTCCGACGCGTCGAGCCCGACAAGCACCGGTGCGATGAGTTCGTTCACATTTGCGACGGCCTTCGATACGCCCTTGCCGCCATACTTCGATTTGTCGCCATCACGCAGCTCGTGCGCCTCGAACTCGCCCGTCGAAGCGCCGGACGGTGCCGCCGCACGTCCGATGGTGCCGCCTGCGAGCGTGACCTCTGCTTCCACCGTCGGATTGCCGCGCGAATCGATGATCTCGCGCCCGATGACCTGCTGAATTTTCTGGTACTCTTTCATGGAATCGTCTCCTTTGTTGAAAATAATTCTTATAGATACAGTATAACATATTGAGAAATATTTTCAATCGTTTTTATTTTCGATTCACGATGGGACGGCCGCTTCCGGAAAAGCCACGACGAGCAGCATCTTAAACGGTTCGATGCCATAGACGGCGTGCGGATGGTTCGCCGGCATGACGATGGAATCGCCTGCCGCGAGCTCGTAGTCCTTGCCGTCGATCGTGATGCGGCCTTTGCCGTCGAGCGCGACGACCATCGCGTCGCCTTTCGATTCGTGCGTGCTGATACCTTCGTCCTTTGCGAAAGCGAACAGCGTGATGCCGAGGCCGTTATTTTGCACGAGCGTCTTGCTCACGACCTGCCCGTCCGCGTACGCGACGAGATTTGCGAGATTCACGACTTCTGCTTTCGGGATGTTGCGCAAGATTTCCATGAGGATCGACTCCTTTGTAGTTCTGTTTTCCTTCTCTGACAATAGGATAGCAAAAAATGAATCAGATTCATGTAACTGAGTGACACAAAGGAAAATTTTGCAATCGTCATCCTTGCTTCGGCTTCCACAAGGCAAAAAAAGAATCTGCGTGCAGCAGAGCTTCACGGCTCCGTCGGCCGGTTGTTGTTTTCCGGCAAATGTCGCTTGCTCCAGCGTGCGATTTCATAAAAGACGGGCAGCAAGTCTTCGCCTGCGGGCGTGAGGCTGTACTCCACACGCGGAGGAACTTCGTTGAAGCGTTCCTTGCGGATGATGCCCTGCTGCTCCAGCTCCCGCAGGGATGATGTGAGCATCGTCGGCGTGATGCCAGAGACAGCACGCCGCAGTTCGCCAAAGCGGCAACTCTCATGCTGGCTCAGTACGTAAAGTAGCTGAATGCGCCACTTGCCACTCAAGATCTCCATCGTTCTCAGAATCGGACGGTCTGACCGTTCCTGCCGCAACACTTCCAAATATGCAAGGAAGCTTTCCCGCGTCCGTTGTTTCTCCTCCATGCCCTGCCTCCATTTCCTCATCGTTCAATACTACATTCCGACGTACTAGTACGTTTTTTCTGCGTACTTGTCATGCG
Source organism: Selenomonas sp. (assembly GCF_022771645.1). Classification (GTDB taxonomy): domain Bacteria; phylum Bacillota; class Negativicutes; order Selenomonadales; family Selenomonadaceae; genus Selenomonas_C. The sequence continues at coordinate 12,360 of NZ_JALFCU010000107.1, read as the reverse complement.
CTGATGCCTATAGTATATTTTTTATAGTAATGAACGTCAAGCAAGTTTTTGAGAGAATTCTCTCGTCAGGAGGCTGTCTTGATTTTATATTTCACAGGAACGGGAAACAGCTTTTTTGCAGCACAGCGCCTCGCCGAAGCGCTCGACGACACGCTGTATTCCATCAATGATGCCATGAGGCGTGGCAAGCGCGATCATCTTTCCTCCCACCAGCCATACGTCGTAACCTGCCCGATCTACACAGGCAGGATCCCTCGCGTGGTCTCGGACTGGCTGCAGGCCGCAACATTTTCCGGCAGCCGCGACCTTTACTTCGTCGTGACCTGCTCGGAAACGCCTTGGAAAGCGACAGGATACTGCAAGAAGCTCGCCCAGCGGATGCGCATGGCGTTCCAAGGACTCGGTGCCGTCGTCATGCCACAAAACTATCTTGTGAACTACGACATCCCCTCGCCGGAGGAGTCTGAACGCATCGTCCGTGCCGCCCAGCCAAAACTCGCCATGCTCGCCGACCGCATCCGCGTGCGACAAGACCTTCCGCAAGAGCCCGAGCGTTGTTTCATGTCCGGCCTTGTCAATCCCATCTTCTACCCCTTGATGGTTCATGCCAAAAAATTCCGCAGTACAGATGCTTGTGTCGGCTGCAACCTCTGTGTCAAGGCATGTCCGCTGAACAACGTGCAGCTGGATGCGAACCATCATCCACGGTGGGGAGGTCGTTGCACGCACTGTATGGGCTGCATCTCCATCTGCCCGCAGCAGGCCATCCAGTATGGCGACAAAACGGCATCACGGTACCGGAACTGGAATGCAGCCTATCATGTGTAAGCAAGGGAAACTCCGGAGAGGAACAATATTATGGCAAACATCAAGATTCATGTCTGGCACACGGGGCGCGTCTGCGTGTCGCCCGCGCTGCCATTTGGCGGCGATCATTGCAATCTGCTCAAGGCCTCCGGCCTGTTTGGAAAGAAAAAAGACCGGCTCTGGCTGCCGGTTTCTGTCTATCTGATCGAACATCCGAAAGGACGCATCCTCGTCGATACAGGCTGGCATCGCGACATGAGCCCCAAGGGGACTTTTGACAAGCACGCACAGATCAAGTCGTTGGGCTCGCGCCTGCTGTACTGGGTCAATCAAGGCATCGTCCCACTCGGCGAGGCCGTGCCAGAACAGCTTGCCAACATCGGATGGACACCAAAAGACCTTGACTATGTCCTATTGACACATCTTGACTGCGACCATGCCAATGGCTTGCGACAGGTCGCAAATGCCAAGCACATCCTCGTATCCCGTGACGAAATGACTGCTGCATCAAAGAAGCCCTCCCTACGATATCGGAATCGCTGGTGGCAGGGCGTCCCGCTGACTGCGTTCGACTGGAACGGCACGCGCGGCCCTGCCGGCAAGTCTTACGACCTCTTCGGCGATGGCAGCGTGCAGCTCGTGAATATCCCAGGCCATTGCGACGGACTCTTCGCCGTGCAGATTTTCAACGCCGACGGCCAGTTCGTCCTGCTCTTCAGCGACGGTGGCTATGCGACGAAATCATGGCAGGAAATGATCACGTCCGGCATCGCAGCAGACAAGGCGAAGCAGAAAACTTCCCTCGCCTGGATCCGCGAGCAGAGCCTCTCGCCGGACTGCATCGAATCCCTCGCAAACCATGACGCGGATGTCGTGCCTCATACCATCACATTCTGAGGAAGGGAAACGAATGTAACAAACAACACAGAAGTTTTTCCATCAATTCACTAGAATGGGAAGCAGAATGATATTGTTTTCCTCCGAAACCTGAAATCCTGATTTTAAGATAGATAATGAAAGATAATCACAAAAACATTGAGAAAAAGCGACAGCACGAAATTGCCGTCATGGAGCAGATGATCGGCATTTATTGCTGTGGACAAAAGCATGTTCGAGAAGGAAACGCGGCGCTTTGTCCTTCGTGCCAAAAATTAGTCGATTATGCCAAGGCGCGGGTGCTGCATTGTCCTCACATGGCAGGAAAAACATTTTGCAATTTCTGTCCTACCCATTGTTATGCGCCCGAAAAGCGGGAAGCGATACGGAAGGCCATGCGTTACGCGGGGCCTCGCATGATATTCCATGCGCCGATTTTGACACTACGGCATATGTTGCTGTCGCTTCGCGAACGATGGAAACACAAATGAATCTTTATTCAGATTTAGCCGGTCTTTCAACGATACGATAAATTTCTGCATAAAGCGATCGCCGCCTTTATTCATATTGATTATATATGTTTTACACGCACATACTATCATCCCTTTTCACGCTCGTCTGTGACACAAATCACAATCAGAAGTTTCCGTCAAGAAACGCGTGCAAAGGGATCACGCGCAGGATCGTCATTCCAGACGTACTCCATCCCGCGTGCAATGCGTTCAGCGGTTTCCCGACCATATCGATCTCTGATGAAGCCCAGCGCCATGTCAATGCCTGCCGTGACGCCGGATGCCGTATAGTATTTGTCATCCTGCACCCAGCGCGCGACATCCTGCCAAAGGACATCGGGGCAGGTTGCTTTGACCCAGTCCATGGCTTTCTTGTTCGAGGTTGCACGCAGCCCGTCCAAGAGTCCTGTCTTTCCGAGCAGCACGGCACCCGTGCAGACGGTCAAGACATCGTTTGCCTGTTTTGCTTTCTCGCGCAAGAGATCCACCAGCGTTGCATCAAACGCCAGCCGCCGCGTCCCCATGCCGCCAGGGATCAATAGCAGGTTGCTAGGAACATCCTCCGCACGCTCCGTCATGATGCGAAGCCCCTGCTTGTTCTGTACGAGGCCGCCCTTTACGGACACGTACCGTACCGTCGTCTCCGGCAAGCGCTGCAACGCCTCAACCGGCCCGACAAAATCCATAGCGGTGAAATCCGGAAACAAGAACACTTCCATCAGCAAAAAAATCACGCCCTTTCGATACGATGATTCTATCATATCGAAAGGGCGTTTGCATAGAACGCAAGGCAACGAGTACACGCATATTCGTGTACGTCCCATCTCAATACGCCGATTCATTATCAAAATGCGCCTTTTTCCGTCTTCCATTCCAGAAGCACCACGAACGTGCTATACTGTTCGTATCAAAAAATCCGATCCGATGCGCCGGCCATCGTCTACCTCAACGTCCCGAAGACGGCGTCCGCCTGGGCTGTCTACGACGCAGGCGCACTCGTGCAGAGCCTCGTGCTCGCGGCGAAGGAACGCGGCATCGACTCCATGGTGGCATATGAATTCGTGAAATTCCCTTCCGCCATCCGCGACATCCCCCCCATCCCGGAGGCGGAAAGCATCGTCATCGGCATCGGCCTCGGCTACGCGGACGATCGGAAGATCAATACGTTCCGCAGCGACCGTCAGCCGATGGACGACATGCTGACGATCGTCTCAAAGTGATTCGAACGTAGCCATTCCCTAACATCCGCTTCTTCTCAGACATGAAAAGGCGCGAACGTCTCCGCGAGCCATTTCTCGCTCGCAAAGGCATTCACGCCTTCTTTCATTCAATTTTATGCCATATAGAAGTTCTTGCACCTGTGCCAAGCGGTCAACGATGTAGTCTGGCACGCGTCCTCTGGGACGGGCGCGGCTTTCTTGCGGTACCAGCACGTCTTCATGCCGTAACGCTTGCCGCCCGCGACATCGGATGTCAGCGAGTCGCCGATGAGGATGGTCTCGTCCGGCCGCATGTCGAGGCCGTCCGCGCGAAGCGTCTCGAAGCAAGGCTCGAAGAAACGCGGATCCGGCTTCTGCACGCCGACCTGCTCGGAGATGAAGCAGTGCGCGAACATAGGAAACGATGATTTTTCAACGACAGGAGACGTCTCCATGGGACTTTCCCTTTCCGGCCTGCTCGCGCACTTGCTGCCGCTCAGCTGCGTCGTGGCGGCTTCGTTTTTGCAATCACTCACGGGCTTCGGGCTCGCCATCGTGCTCGCACCGCTCTTGATGTTTTTCTACGATGCAAAAGAAGTCGTCTCTCTCGTACTGCTCATCTGCGTCACGGGCAATCTCGTGCAGGGCGCGATGCATTTCCGCGAAGCCGACCGGCGGCTCGTCGCTTTCCTCTTCGCAGGCGTCGTGCTCGGCCAGCCCATCGGCGCATGGATTTTTTTCGCGCTTTCGAGCGACACGCTGAAATTCTGCATCAATGCGATGGTGCTCGCATCGCTCCTGATCACGCACTTCACGCACGCACGCTTCCGCGAGACGGATGCGAACGCCGTGAAGACGGGCGTGCTCTCAGGCATCACGTCCGCGACGACGGGCATGGGCGGGCCGCCGTTCCTTCTGTACATGGCGCATACGAAGATCGCGCCCGAGATGCTGCGCGCAACGTGCTACGTCTTCTTCTTTCTCTGCAACATCACGTCGCTCGCCTCTCACGCCATCGGCGGCATGTCGCTCGCGTTCGTGCTGACGGAGTACATCTACCTGCTCCCCGGCCTCGCCGCCGGCATCCTGCTCGGCGACGCATTGTTCCCGTACCTGCCGAAAACGTGGATCCGCCAGTCCATCAACATCCTGCTGCTCGTGACGTCAGTCGTCGGCATGGGCGAAGTGCTGCTGAAATAAGAAAAAGAGGCCGGGACCGCACGCTTGCGATTCCGACCTTTTTCTTTTCGTCCTGAAAAATGTCAGTCCAGCACTTTCTTGTTGTCCTTGCCCGGCGTCGTCACAATGACCTTTTCCGGCGTGATGACGAGCGCACCTTTCGCTGTGGCTGCGCCGTGGAACATCTTCTCGACCATCGCTTGGAACGTCGCGACCGTCTCGCCTTCCGTCTCGTGCACGGCACGTCCCTGGATCTGGTAGCCTTCCATCGTCTTCGCGTCAAACGCCGAGATTGCGATGCGGCCGTCGTTTGCCGCGAGGTTCTCGAGCGTCTGCGCGAGGAACACGTCGCCGACGACGAGCTTGCCGTCCTCCGTCACATCTTTGAACGCGACGGGCACGACATTCGGCTGCCCATCCGCGCACGTCGCGAGCTCCCAGAGATTGTTCTTCAGCACGTTCTTCACATTTTCTGACAGTTTCATGAGTAAAATCCTCGCTTTCTTGTCTGCAAAGCCTCCACGCTTTGCCTCAATGAACTTCGATGGCTTCAGTTTAGCGCGCTGGCTCAAGCCGGACAAGATATGGAGAAATTTATGAGTCGCTCATAAATTTCAGAGTGACTTGAAGAACGCCGCCTTGCTTGCTATCATCAAAGCGAGGAGATAATCATCATGTATCAGAAAAAACTCGCCGAGGACATCCGCTGCCCGCTCGAATACGGGCTCGAAATTTTTGGCGGCAAATGGGACTCACGCATCCTTTGTGTGCTCGCCGCTGCCGCCCCCATGCGCTACAGCGAATTGCGGAAGGAAATGGCGAACATCACGGACGCCGTGCTCGCCAGCTCGCTCAAGAAACTCCAGAACGACGGCATGATCGACCGCCGGCAGTACAATGAAATCCCGCCGCGCGTCGAATACCGCCTCACGGAAAAAGGCGCATCCGTCATCCCGATCCTCCAAAGCATCTGCCATTGGGCGGGCGCATATCACAAAGAAGACAACGAGCACACGATGAAGCAGTGCCAGCGCTGCGACTATCGGGCATGAGCGCGATGGCATAGTGGATAGCGAGCAGTATATCGACTGGCATTTCATCGTACGCGATTTTCGCAGAAACGCGCCAGGCGAAGCGCTCGATGACACTGAAGGCTTGCAGCAGATGCGCACGCTCGCCAGGAACATGGTCTTTTTGATGCGCGCGATTGCCGATGGCAAAGAAAAGTACGGCCTGCCAAAGAAAGAGCCTTTGACGCTGACGAACTTCATCCGATAAAACAACCACGATCGAACGAAAAAGGAGACGCGAGCACCATGCCAAAGAAAATCATCGCCATCAGTGGCAGCCCCCGGAAAGGCAAGAACACAGAACAACTGCTACAAGAAGCATTGCGCGGCGCGGCCGACGCGGGCGCGGAGACGAAGCTCGTCCGTCTGTACGAACTGAACTTCCACGGCTGCTACAGCTGCTTTGCCTGCAAGCGCCTCGGCAGTCCGGCATTCGGCCGTTGCGTGCATGGCGACGACTTACAAGCCGTTTTGAAGGAAATCCATGAGGAAGCCGACGGCCTGATCCTGGGCGCTCCCATCTATTGGGGACATCCCTCGGCAGAAATGCAGGCGTTCCAAGAGCGGCTGCTCTTCAATACTACGATTACTCGCCCGAAGGCGGGACGCTGCTGGACCGCGTCCTCCCCGTCCTTTGCATCTACACGATGAATGCGACAGCCGAGCAAACGAAAACGTTCCATATGGACAACGGCTGGAACATGACAGCGGCAATGTTCCAGCGCTTCTTCGGTTCGTATCAAGAAGTGCGGAGCTATGACACGCTGCAATTCGACGATTACAGCAAATATGCGTCCAGCATGTTCGATGAAACACATAAAAGAGCCGTCCATGAACAAGCATTCCCGAACGATTTGGCCAAAGCTTATGAGCTTGGACAGAACTTGCTTGCACAATAACTGACGAAAGCCTGGATCCGCCAGTTCATCAACCTCCTGCTGCTCGTGACATCTGCCGTCGGCATGGGCGAAGCGCTGCTGAAGAACGGCATCCTGCATCGCATACAAAATGGCCTCCGCACGCAACTAGACTTGCGAACGGAGGTCATTTTCTTGCCGCCTCTTCACAGGTAACGTCCCGTGATGCTTTCAGGATTCGCAATGATTTCTTCCGGCGTGCCGCACGCGACGATGCGGCCGCCGGCCGTGCCGCCGCCCGGGCCCATGTCGATGAGGTAGTCCGCACTGCGGATGACGTCGAGATCGTGCTCGATGACGATGACAGTCGCGCCCTGCGCGAGCAGGCGGTCGAACACAGCGACAAGCGTCGCGACATCACGCGGGTGCAGGCCGATCGTCGGCTCGTCAAAGACGAACACGGCATCGCCCTGCCCCTTGCCCATCTCGCTCGCGAGCTTCAGGCGCTGCGCCTCGCCGCCCGAGAGGCCCGGCGTCTCCTCGCCGAGCGTCAGGTAGCCGAGGCCGAGGTCGTGCAGCACTTGCAGGCGGCGGTGCACGACAGTGCGCGGCGCGAAGAGCGGCAGGACCTCGTCAACGCTCATGGCCATAAGCGTGGGGAGCGCGTATCCATTTCCATCCTCGGCCGCTCGCAGGATGTGTGAAGCCGCCGGCGCATAGCGCGTGCCGTGGCAATCAGGACACGGGATGGCGACATCTGGAAGGAACTGCACGTCGAGGCTGATCGTACCCGTGCCTTCGCACGTCGGACAGCGCAGCCTGCCCGTGTTGTACGAAAACGCGCCGGCCTTGAGCTTCTGCTCCTTTGCTGCTTCTGTCTTCGCATAGAGCTTGCGCAGCTCGTCGTGGACGTTTGCGTACGTTGCGACCGTCGAACGTACATTGATGCCGATGGGCGTCGCGTCGATGAGCTTCACCTGCGCAATACCGTCAGCCACGATGGATTGGACATGCTTCGGCAGCGCTTTCCCCGCGATGCTGGCCGAAAGCGCGGGGATGAGGCTCTCGAGGACGAGTGTCGTCTTTCCAGAGCCCGAGACACCCGTCACGACCGTCAGCCGCCCGCGCGGGATGCGGACACGGAGCGGCTGCACCGTATGGATCGCGCCTGTCGCGAGCTCGATCGCGCCGTTTTCAAACAACGCATCCTTCGGGCAGGCCGTGCGCAGCGTCGGATGGTAGGCGGGATCGAGGTACGGGCCGATGAGCGACCCCTTGTTTTTGCTGACGGCGGACACCGTGCCATACGTCAGCAGATGCCCGCCCTCCTTGCCCGCGCCGGGGCCGAGCTCGACGATGTGGTCGGCATGGCGCAGCACCTGCGTGTCATGATCGACGAGCACGACGGAGTTGCCGTCCGCGACGAGGTCATCCATAACACCGAGCAAGCCTTGGAGATTCGACGGGTGCAGGCCGATGGACGGCTCGTCGAGCACATAGAGCACGCCCGTCGTGCCGTTGCGCACGGCGCGCGCGAGCTGCGTACGTTGGCGCTCGCCTGTCGAGAGCGTCGCGGCCGCGCGGTCGAGCGTCAGGTAGCCAAGGCCGAGGTCGAGGAGCCGCCGCGCCGTGCGCTGGAACGCCTCGCCGATCGCGGCGGCCATCGGGCGCATCTCCTCTGGCAGCGTGCCCGGCACATGCGCGACCCACGGGATGAGATCCATGAGTGTCATGGCCGTCGCGTCCGCGAGCGAGATGCCGCAGAGGCGCGGCGCACGCGCCTCATCCGACAGGCGCGTGCCGTGGCAGTCCGGGCATGGCCCTTCCGTGAGGAATGGCGCGACGCGTGCCATGCCCTTTTCGTCCTTCACTTTTGCGAGCGCATTCTCGACCGTGTAGACGGCATTGAAATACGTGAAATCCATCTCGCCGGCCGTATTCGTCTTTTCATTGTGATACAACAGGTGATATTTTTTCGCCGGCCCGTGGAACACGAGGTCTTTCTCGCGTGCCGTGAGGTCGCGGAATGGCACGTCCGTGCGGATGCCGACGTGATCGCGCGCGATGTCTTTCATCAGCGACCACATGAGCTTCTGCCACGGCGCGACCGCGCCTTCGTCGATCGTCAGAGAGTCGTCCGGCACGAGCTTCGCCTCGTCGACCGTGCGCACGACGCCCGTGCCCTGGCACGTCTTGCACGCGCCGCGGCTGTTGAACGCGAGGTCTTCCGCGCCCGGCCCGTAGAAATGCGCGCCGCACGTCGGGCAGACGAGCTCGCGGTCGGCCGCGATGTTCATGGACGGCGGCACCATGTGCCCGTTCGGACAACGATGGCTCGCGAGGCGTGAGAACATGAGGCGCAGGCTATTCAGCAGCTCCGTCATCGTGCCGAACGTGCTGCGGATGCCCAGCACGCCTGGCCGCTGCCGAAGCGCGAGTGCCGCCGGCACATAGCGGATCTCGTCGACATCCGCAAGCGCGGCCTGCGTCATACGCCGCCGCGTATACGTCGACAGCGCCTCAAGATACCGCCGCGAGCCCTCGGCATACAGCACGCCGAGCGCGAGCGACGATTTCCCCGACCCCAACACGCCAGCGATGCCGACGATCTCATGCAGCGGGATGTCGATGTCGAGATTCCGCAGATTATGCACATGCGCCCCGCGCACCTCGATGGCTTTCGGCTGTGGCATAAATGATTCCCCTTTCCGTGAACACCGTACCGCGCCTGATCCGCCCTATGGCTCGCGCGATTCTCTCAGCAAAAAAACGCTTGAAATCTTTTGTAGTTTAAGTATACTAAATTTATAAAAGGAAACAAGTAGTATTTTTTTGTTAACATAGTATCGTGGAGAATACCATCATGGAAAGCACAGCATATATGTCGTATGAACAATTTCTCGTCGATGTGAAGAAAGGCATCGTCACCGACCGGGGCACCTGTCCCGTGACGCCGCTGTTGCAAAAAATGCAGGGAAAATGGAAGACGCAGGTACTCTATGAGTTTTGCATCCATGACACCATCCGCTTTGGCGAAATCAAGAAAGACCTGCCGGAGATTACGAACAGCGCCCTCTCCAAAGTCCTGAAAGAGCTCGAAGCCGACGGATTCATCAACCGCAAGCAGTTCAACGAAATTCCGCCGCACGTCGAATACTCTTTTTCGGAAAAAGGCAAAGACCTGCTGCCGATTTTCTATCAGATTATGGTGTGGGGATTCAAGCATGACTAAGGGTACAAGGAGGACTCTTTCATGGCGATGATACGACAGCAGCTTTTCGAATATGCCCAGGACGAATACGGCGCCGCCCCCGATGCACCGTTCCCCAGCGCGCCAAGCTACCGCGTCCTGCGCTGCAAGGTGCGCGGCCCGCGCAGCATGCCGCCGAAGCTCATTTCAGGCATCGGAGGCCTCTCCCATGCATGACATCTGGAATCCGTGGCACCATTTTATATCTCGTGACCTGTGAGATTGCAACTTACGGAACGAGCACCGTCCTACCGGCCAATCTTATCTGGCGAACGGATCGCGCGCGGGATCATCATTCCACACATATTCCATTGAACGGGCGATATCTTCTGCCATCGCACGATCATAGCGGTCAGCGATGAAGCCGAGTGCCATATCGATGCCGGCCGTGACGCCCGAAGCCGTGTAGTATTTCCCGTCGTTCCCCCATCGCTCCGCGTCCTGCCAGCAAACCTCCGGAAACGTCACTTTCACCCAATCCAGCGCATACCTGTTTGATGTTCGTATCAAAAAATCCGACCGATACATAGGAGGAATCATCATGAATGTCAGCGAAGCGCTCCGTGCGCGGAAATCTGTCCGTTACTTCAAGAGCCAGCCCGTCCCTGAAGAGACGCTGCGCGTCATCGTGAGCGATGCGCAGTGGGCGCCGTCGTGGGGCAATGCGCAGGCGACGCACGTTTACATCGCAACAGGCGAAGCGGCGGCGCGCATCCATGCGTCGCACAGAATGCCAGATCGCGCTCTTTGATGCGCCGGCCATCGTCTACCTCACCGTCCCGAAGACGGCGTCCGCCTGGGCTATCTACGACGCAGGTGCACTCACGCAGAGCCTCATGCTCGCGGCGAAGGAACGTGGCATCGACTCCATGGTGGCATATGATTATGAAGCGAACATTTTGCACGCCGCCCGCCGGTTTGCTATCATGAAGCCAGCATTTTGGTGGAGTAGCTAGCAGAAAGGACGATGCACGATGAATGAAATAGAAAAATGCATGGCGGGCGAATGGTATGACTGCCACGATCCGATTTTTCTGGAATTCAAGCGGCGGACGCGGGAGCTCTTGCACGCGTACCATGCGTGCAGCTACGAGGAAAAGCAGAAGAAATACGAGATCCTGCAGCAGCTGTTCGGCGATGTCGGCACGAACGTGTCCGTCGGTCAGCCGTTCCTCTGCGATTGCGGGCGCAACATCCACATCGGCGACAACGTGTCCGTCAACATGAACTGCACGTTCGTCGACTGCAACACCATCACGATCGGCAGCGACACGCTCATCGCGTCAAACGTCCAGCTCTACACGTCGGCACATCCCGTCGAGCTCGCCGACCGCCTGACGCCCGACTGGAATCCCGAGAGCGGCGTGTACCGCTGGCGCACGTACGCAAAGCCCATCCATATTGGCAGCGGCTGCTGGCTCGGCGGCGGCGTCATCGTCCTGCCGGGCGTCACGATCGGCAACGGCACGGTCATCGGCGCCGGCAGCGTCGTGACGCGCGACATCCCCGCCAACGTCGTAGCCGTCGGCTCACCCTGCCGCGTGCTGCGCAGCATCAACAAGTGATGTATCCCTGTTCCGAGCCCTTTCCACCGCGCACAACACAGCCCTCACGACATCGTCTTGTCGTGAGGGCTGCTTTCACATGGACAAGGATTTCAGTGGATAAAATGCGTCGGCTGCCACGGCTCCGTTTCTGGCAGGCCGTATGCTTCCTTGCCGAGCGCGATGCTCTTCATGAGGAACGTCATGTTGTGCGCGAGCGTGCGCATGGTCTGGAGGCCTTCGGCGTCCTGCGCGGCTTCGCCCGGCAGGAGACCGTGGACGCTGTTCCAGTATTGGCTCCCAGCGACGGGCATGTTCGAAATCAGGAAATACTTGTTGAGCTCGTCGAACGTCGCCGATGCGCCGCCGCGACGGCAGACGGCGACGGACGCACCGACCTTCATCGTCTTGTCGAATGGCGTGCTCCAGAACAAGCGGTCGAGGCAGGCGACGAGCGTCGCATTCGCCGAAGCGAAATACACGGGTGTCGCGACGATGAGGCCGTCAGCCTCTTTGAATTTCTCCGCAATCTCGTTCACGCCATCATCGAACACGCATTTGCCATGCGACTTGCAATAATTGCAAGCCACGCAGCCGCGGATCGCCATCTGCCCGATCTGTGCGACGCCCGTCTCGACGCCGAGCGCGTCAAACGTCTTCGTGAGCTCGCTGACGGCGATGCTCGTATTGCCGTTCGGATGCGGCGAGCCATTGAGGATGAGGACTTTCATGTGAAAAACTCCCTTCTCTTGCGATACACAATTCATAGAAAGGAAATTCTCCATGCACCTCTCGATTTCCTTCTTAATCTGGGTCATGTGCAAGCACGTCATCCCTTTTTCAATAACATTACAAACCGCAGGGGCTGATGCCAAATATATGGACAACAGCCCCTGCGGTTTGTTTGCGTGCAGAAGATGAATTTTTATGGTTCAATCACAAAACCTGTGGGATGAGTAATCCTATCGTATAATTCATGTTGTTAAAAAAGAGAACATCCGCTAAGATGTGGATATGCATCTAGCCAATGTAAATCCACACAAAGGAATGTCCTCTCCATGGATTA
>NZ_JALFCU010000078.1 GCF_022771645.1 Selenomonas sp. | reverse complement strand
TCGAGGGCGATCGTCAAGCCTTCGAGGATATGGGCGCGTTCCTGCGCTTTTTTCAGTTCGTACTGCGTGCGCCGCGTGATGACGTCTTCCTGGTGCTTGATATAATAATGAAGCACTTGCTTCAGATTCAGCACCTGCGGCTTGCCGTCGACGAGCGCGAGCATGATGACGCCGAAGCTGTCCTGGAGCTTCGTGTGCTTGTAGAGCTGGTTCAGGATGACGTTCGCGTTCGCGTCGCGGCGGAGGTCGATGACGATGCGCATGCCCGTGCGGTCGGACTCATCGTTCAGCGCCGTGATGCCCTCGATCTCCTTGTCGCGCACGAGCTGCGCGATGCTCTCGACGAGGCGCGCCTTGTTCACCTGGTACGGCAGCTCCGTGACGATGATGCGCGGCTTGCCGTTCGACAGCGTCTCGATGCGGGCGTTCGCGCGCATCTTGATGACGCCGCGGCCCGTCGTATAGGCGCTCTTGATGCCGTCCGTGCCGAGGATGAGGCCGGCCGTCGGGAAATCCGGGCCTTTGATGACCGTCATGAGCTCCTCGACCGTCGCGTCGGGGTGGTCGATGAGCATGAGCGTGCCGTCGATGACCTCGCCCATGTTGTGCGGCGGGATGTTCGTCGCCATGCCGACGGCGATGCCGCTCGTGCCGTTCACAAGGAGCTGCGGGAACTTCGCCGGCAGGACGGACGGCTCTTTCAGCGACTCGTCGTAGTTCGGGACGAAGTCGACCGTCTCCTTGTCGATGTCCTGCAGCATGAGCTCGGAGATGCGCGACATGCGCACCTCCGTGTAACGCATGGCAGCGGCCGGATCGCCGTCGACCGAGCCGAAGTTGCCGTGGCCGTCCGCGAGCATGTAGCGCATGGAAAAATCCTGCGCCATGCGGACGATCGCGTCATAGACAGAGCTGTCGCCGTGCGGATGATATTTACCGAGGACCTCGCCGACGATACGCGCCGACTTTTTGTACGGCTTCGTCGGGCCCATGCCCGCTTCCTGCATCGCGTAGAGGATGCGGCGGTGCACCGGCTTCAGGCCGTCGCGCACATCGGGCAGCGCGCGCGCCACGATGACGCTCATCGCGTAGTCGATGTACGAATTTTTCATTTCGTGCTCGAGGTTCACGGGCACGACTTTTCCTTGACCGAAATCCAAAATCCATTTCACCTCAAATAAGAGAGCCGCTAGCGCTTCAGCGCTTACGGATATCTTAGCCATTTGCCGCTAGGCAAATAGCTTCCAAAATACAATTCATTCTACCATAAAAATGAAAAAAAATCTATTTTTCACGAGAAAGCTAGACAGGGGAATCCATGCGTGATATACTAAACGCAAAGAAGAATTCAGTTGTGCATCACAACCACAAAGCCCCCGCAACGGCACATTGCGGGGGCTTTGCAATTGACAGGCTCAAACAGGTTGCTGCTTACAGTTTGAACCATTTCTGGACGAAGTACCAAAGGGCACAGGAAACAACGCCAGCAAAAACGTTCATGAAGAAGACAGTTGTGGTAACGAAAGCCACGAAACGCGTCCACCTGATCGAATGAACAACGCCCCTCAGAACAAACCGTTCTGAGGGGCGTTGTTGTCTTCCTGAAATTTTCATTCGTGCAGCCGCCGGTTGAGCTCCTCGTGCGGCAGCAGGCGCATGAGGCCCATGAGCGTGAGGATCTCCTCGAGCGCGATGTGCGGGTCCTGCGTGTTCTTGATGATGTGCGTCGTGACTTTCCACGCATCGAACTCCTTGTTGACCTCGGCGTACTCGAGGTGGTACTTGATGTCGTCGTTCGTGCAGCCCATCGAGAGCATGCGGCCGACGAGCGTGACGTAGTCGACCATGAGGTAGATGGAAACAAAGTTGTCGCGCAGGAGCTTCGACAGCTGGCCGATGGCGCTCTGGTCGAGGATGATGACGCTGATGTGGTAATGCTTCAGCGCGTGGAGCACATCGCCTTTCGCGAGGCCGTAGTAGTGCCCCTCGTATGAGTAGCGCACCATGAACTCCTGGCGGAAGAACTCGTCGTGATCGAGCGTGCGCACGAGGCCGGGATGCGTGTCCTTCTCATCCGTGGGGCGCGTCGTGTATGTCGGGATATAGTGGACGCCCATGTGCGAGAGCTGCAGCGCGAGCGTGCGTTTCCCGGAGGCGAAGGGCCCGACGAGGGCGAAAATCTTGTTGACCATGGTGGAGACTCCTATCTTGCGTCGCCTTTCGAGCTGACGCAGCGGGACAAGACGAAAGTCGCATAGTTTCTTTCATCATTTTACCACGGAATCTCATTTTTTGCACGAAAAAAGAGAGCGACATGTCGATCGCCGCTCTCTTTTTCTCTATGCCTCTGCCTCCAACAACATCCGATAACTAGATGTTGTTGTTCTCCCACAGATATATTACTATACTTGGTAGAAAAGCGCAAGCGCTGGCCGAAAATATTTTTTAGCGCGTCGTGAAATTTCCGAAAGTCTCCGATTGGGGCAGGATTTTTTCGCGCGGGCGGCGAATTCAACCTTTACGACAAAACAGAAGACGCCCTTGTGCTTGAGGAGGCTTCCATCATGTATTTTTACTGCGAAAAATGTAAAAAACAATATCCTCTGAATACCCACTCCATCCGCTGCTCGTGCGGCGGGCTGTTCCGTCTGCACAAAGACCCCGATGAGATCGTGCCGGACGGCGTGTCCATCGGCCACATGATCACGCCGCTCGTCCGCGCGCAGGCCGGCAACATCGAGGTGCTGCTGAAGCTCGAGAACCTGCAGCCGACGGGCTCGTACAAGGACCGCGGCGCCGCGACGCTCGTCAGCGTGGCGAAGTCGCTTGGCATCGAGAAGATCGCGCTCGACACGGCGGGCTACGCCGGCGCGTCTATCGCGGCCTACGCGGCGGCCGGCGACATGAAGTGCCGCGTCTACGCGCCGGAGGGCATGCCGAAGGGGGCGTTGCAGCAGCTCGACGCGTACGGCGCGGAGACCGTGCTTGTCCCCGGCACGCGCATGGACGCCTGCGCCGAGGTGAAAAAGCACCTCGGCACGGACTGGTACTACGCGTCGCCCGCGTACAACCCGCTGTTCATCGAGGGCGTGAAGTCGCTCGCGCATGAGCTCTACGAGCAGCTCGGCGGCGTCGTGCCGGAGTACATCTTCGTGCCGGCCGGCAACGGCAGCCTCGTCATCGGCCTGTACCTCGGCTTCATGGAGATCGGCCGCCTGCCGCGCATCGTCGCCGTGCAGAGCGCCGGCTGCGCGCCGCTTTACCGCGCGCTCCGCGAAAAGCTCGGCCTGCCGCTGCCGCCCGAGCCGCCGCAAGACCCCGTGAACGGGCAGAACTACGCCATCGAGCGCCCGAAGCGCCTCAATGAGATGCTCTTCGCCATCGAGAGTAGCGGCGGCGACGTCGTCACCGTCACGCAGAGCGAGCTCCAGGACGCGCAGAAAGACCTCGGCCACCGCGGCATCTACGCCGAGCTCACCGCCTGCGCCGGCCTCGCGGCGGCAAAGAAATTCTTCCCGCACGGCAAGCCCGACAACTATCGTGTCGTCATCCCCGTGACCGGCAGCGGGTTCAAAGGGTAAGTACAGGGAACGTATCCGTAACTTCACGATAAGTATGACCATCTATTGCGAGCGTCACGTGAAAAGCTGCCTTCCCCGTAGGGGAAGGCTGCTGTATTGTTGCGTTTGGCAACAGATGCAGGTAAAATCAGTCTAGTAACTGCATCTATTTCTCCTCACCAAAAAGAAAGGACACCGCCTATGCTCCACGGCATCATTGATATCGGCTCCAGCACGGTCCGCATGGCCGTCTATGACATCCGTGGCGGCGACATCGAGATGCTGCTGAAGAAGAAGCACGTCGTCGGCCTCGCGGCGTACGTGAAAGACGGCGTCATGACGCAGGCGGGCATCGACAAGGCCGTCGAAATCCTCGCAGAGTTCACGGGCTTTTTGAAATGCTTCCATATCTCGCGCGTCGCTGCGTTCACGACGGCCGCGCTGCGCAACGCGAAGAACAGCAAGGAGGCCGTCGCCGAGATCGAGCGCCGCACCGGCCTCGCCATCCGCGTCATCACGGGCGACGAGGAAGCGACGTTCGACTTCATCGGCGCGACGCACGCCTTCGGCCACCAGGACGGCCTGCTCGTCGACATCGGCGGCGGCAGCACGGAGCTCGTTGCGTTTGCGGGCGGCAGAATTTTGCAGAAAGTCAGCCTGCCGCTCGGCGCGACCGACTTCCACGCAAGATTCAGCGACGACGTCCTCCCGACGCTCGCCGAGTGCCGCAGGATGGAGGAAGAGGCGGGGCGCATCCTTTCTGACGTTGACCGTTACGTTAGTGCATCTGCGAACGCCGCTACCCTCTCCGTCGCCCTGACGGGCGCCAGCTCCCCCAGAGGTGGAGCCGTAGAGAACGAGGGCGTCAACTTTTCGAATCTCCACGCCGACGCCCTCGCCGGCATCGGCGGCACGTTCAAGAGCGGCCTTGCGCTCTACAACGCCGTCTACGACATGCCGATGGAAAACCTCACGATCGACGCGCGCGCGCTGCCCGAGCTCGTCCGCCGCTTCACGAGCGACCGCGACCTGCCGCAGGACGATGTCATCCTCCTCATGCGCGCCGTCCCCGACCGCCTGCCCACGATCCTCCCCGGCCTCACCATCGCTCACGTCGTCTGCCAGCACTTCGGCGCGACGCGCATCACCTACAGCGACTCCGGCGTGAGGGAAGGGTATATCTACAGCGAGATCATCGGGGAGTGATCGGCGTGGATACGTACCATTACACGACATTCGCACGTTCCCGCGTCAAGGATTTGCGAAAAAACATGACGCCGTACGAACGTCACTTATGGTATGACTATTTGAGGTCTTGTCCAAGAAAATTCCAGCGGCAAAAGGCCATCGGCCCATATATCGTCGATTTCGTCTGCTATGCTGCGCGTCTCATCATCGAGC
This sequence comes from Selenomonas sp., assembly GCF_022771645.1. Taxonomy (GTDB): domain Bacteria; phylum Bacillota; class Negativicutes; order Selenomonadales; family Selenomonadaceae; genus Selenomonas_C. Next base: position 33,083 of record NZ_JALFCU010000078.1, on the reverse strand, counting down.
TTGATGGTGAGCAGCATGGAGAAGAAGATGCGTACTTGCACGATGAAGCTCGCACGCATTATCTGGAGCAGCACGGCTTCCGCATCTTGCGCTTCCGGAATCACGATATAAGCACGCATTTCGAGGGCGTTTGCAGGACAATCGAACATGCGCTCGAAGACAAGAACATTCAGGGAAGGATGAGCAGCGACGGGGCGTAAGGGGGCATCGTGCGATATTTCCCTGGGGCTCTGAATCGTTTGTTCTGTTGCGACCGTGACACCTCTAGCAGCCTTCCCCTCCGGGGAAGTGTCTACTCCGAACTGTTGCGACCGTGACGTACCCAGCAGCCTTCCCCTCCGGGGAAGGGGGACCGCGTCAGCGGTGGAAAGGGTGGCGAAGGTACGGCGGAACTCATACAAACAAAATTCGTGGCGAAGGATCGAAAAGACTTCCTTCGCCGCGATGTCGTTTCATTGAGTTTTTATCTACCTCCGCCACCCTTTCCGCCTCGCATTCGCTCGGCACCTTCCCCGTAGGGGAAGGCTGCTATGTTTGTAACGTTCGCAACAGATGAGGGGAACATCGTTTTTGCAACAACTCTGCTATACTTGTAACGTTCGATGCCATTCACCCTCTCTCCATCCTCTCCCGCATCTTCCCGATCGCCCGTTTCTTGATCGCCGCGACTGCCTGTTGGCTCACACCGAGCTCGGCAGCCGCGGCTTTTTGTGTGGTTTCTTGGAAGTAGAGCAGCTCGATGATGGCGCGCTCGCGTTTCGTGAGGGCGCGCATGGCGGCGGTGAGCAGGGCGCGGCGTTCGTAGCGCGTGAGGGCGGCGGCGGCGCTTTCGTCTTCGATGAGCTCCCAGAAACCTTCCTCGCGGCGGTCGTCGACGGTCGCCTCACGCTGCCAGGTGCGGATGGCGCGGCGGGCGAGCGTGCGCAGGTCGCCGTAGACGCGCGCTTTCGCGAAGGCGGCGAACGGGATGCCGAGCGCGGCGTCGTAGTCGCGCACGGCGCGCACGAGGCTGACGTAGCTTTCTGCGAGCGCGTCGTCGCGGATCGTGCGCAGGTGCGCTTGTCCGGCGGCGCGTTTCAGCAGCGGCTCGTATTGCGTGATGAGCTGCATCATCGCGGCGTCGTCGCCCGCCTGCGCCGCTGCGATGCGCGCACGCTCCTCCGCGAGCGGGAGGTCGCTGCCTTGCGCCACCGCGATGACGGCGCGTTCTCCTGCGCGTGTGGGGGCGTCAGCTGTTGTCGTAGGTGTGATGCAATCTTCCGCATGTGTGCGGTTGTCCGTCGTTGCTTCCTGCGGTTTGTTGTGGTTCATGAGGATTCCTCCTTGCTATGAATTTTTCTTTTGAGCAAAATATAGCAAGGATCAGCGCAAAAACCAAACACGAACTTTTACAAAAACTCTGCAAATGATGCGAACTATGTTGTATTTTCCACGTCTCGCGTCTATAATAAGAGGCAAGAAGAAGCCGCGCAGCGCCGGGCAGCCCCGGTCCCGAGCCGTGCGCGGCGCGTCCACTGAGCGTTTGACAGAGAGAGGAGCGTTTTCCAGATGATCAGAACGTGTGTTGACTATGAGCGGTACGGCCACATCATGGCGCTGCTGCCGATGTATGACGAGACCGGGGAGTTCGTATTGGTGGTCTACGACGATCGCGCGTCCGAGCACGCCGATGGCTCGATGCGCACGGTGCTCGCGCGTTGCGCCCGCGCATTCGGCTGCGACATCCCGCGCATGCGGAGCGTCGCGCAGCAGGTGTTCGGCCGCTCGAAGCAGGAGCTGCCGCTCGCGTTCGAGCCGTATTTCGTCCTCGTGCCGTTCCGTTTCCGCGCGCCGCGCGTCAAGGGAGACGCGACGCTCGCGTATTTCAATTTCATGCACATCGCGGACATCGCGCCGATGCATCCGTTGCTCGGCGCCTGCGCGCAGGAGGACGCGCGCATCGCCGTCCGCCTCGCGAACGGCCAGCAGTTCCCCGTGCGCAACCGCTACGCGTCGGCCGTCGCTCGCTTCCGTGACGGCTGCCGGGCGCGTGATCATCTCGTGAGCGTCATCAATGCCTGCGGCCCTGTGACGCTCGATGCGCGTTCCGTGGCGGTGTAACATTTCCGCGCGATGGAAGGGACATGTGTCCGACTTATCCACCGAGTTTTCCACAATATCCACAATTATCCACAAACGATGCGGCGGCTGTCCACAAGAGTGTGCATAACTCTGTGGATAACCGCCGTTTTTTGTGCGCTGGACGCGTCGCCGCGCGGGAAAATGAAAAACATCTGGGGGATATTGCGCAACGTCCGCCGACTGTCTATAATTAGATAGAATCTGTCGCTTTTGAAAACATAGAGATAAGAAGGTATCACATTGGCAACGAACCGCATCCCGTCCCGCCGCGAGCGCCCGAAGAAGAAACGGCGCATCTGGCCTTGGGTGCTCGTCATCCTCTGCTTCCTCGGTGCCGCCGTCGCGGGCGCGATGTTCGCATCGAGCTCGCTCATCGACAAGAACACGGCGGACAAGGTCGAGGAAGGCCTGCTGACGGCAAAGGACAAGTCGACGATCATGATCATGGGCGTCGACGAGCGCGAGGACGACGTCGGGCGCTCCGACACGCTGATGATCGCGACGGTCGACCCGAAGCGCAGCCGCGCGGCGCTCCTGTCCATCCCGCGCGACACGCGCGTGAAGATCGCCGGCCACGGCTGGGACAAGATCAACGCGGCGTACGCCTACGGCGGCGAGCGCCTCACGCAGCGCACCGTCGAGGACTTCCTCGGCGTCAACATGGATCACTACGTCATCATCAACACGCATGCGTTCCAGAAAATCATCGACGCCATCGGCGGCATCGACATCGACGTCGAGAAGCGTATGTACTACGAGGACCCGTGGGATGACGACGGCGGCCTCGTCATCGATTTGCGGCCCGGCATGCAGCATATGGACGGCAAGACGGCCGTCACGTACGTGCGCTACCGCGACGAGGAGGGCGACATCGGCCGCATCAAGCGCCAGCAGAAATTCATGGCCGCGTGCATGGAAAAAATCACGTCGCCCGCCATCATCCCGAAGCTCCCGGCCGTCATCCGGGAAGTCCTCGGCAGCGTGAAGACCGACCTCTCCATGCGCCAGCTGCTCGAATTCGCCGGCACGCTCAAAGAGGCGCAGCGAAACGGCCTCAAGACCGACATGGTCCCGGGCCGCCCGCTCTACATCGACGGCATCTCGTACTGGATCCCCGAGGTCGAAAAACTCCGCACGACGCTCGCCGAGACGCTCGGCGTCACGCTGTCTGGGAGCGCCCGCGCGAACCTCGAGCGTGCCGCGCACGAATACGAGAACTCCATCCCTGCGAACGCGACGGAAGTCCCCGCGAGCGACCACAGCATCGGCCGCGCGACGGAAGGGAAGAGCTCGTCGTCTACGAGCTCGAGCGACCGGAAGCGCAAGGACAGCGAAAAAACCTCAACGTCGAACGGCCGCACGAGCGAACGCGACACAGAAGACACGACATCGACCGACCGCACGACGACGGGCGGCACGGACGCGCGCACGTCGCAGACGACCGACGCCCGCAGCGAAGACACGCAGGCGAGCCAGCAGAAAGCCGCGAGCACCGACGACGCGCCGACACCGGGCGCGGGGCGCAGCCGGTAAAGACTGCATCAGAAAATAAAAACAAGGCCGCTTGAAACATCAAGCGGCCTTTGGTATAATGCAAATAGAAAGAGGTTGCCGACGGTGTGGTGTCGTCAGCTTCCTCGTCGGTTGATAGTAAAAACTATGCGGAGAACATGAGGAGAGGCATGAGACTACACAGGGCTTCCGCTCATCAGGACTTCAGGATCGTCGCAATCAGCGTAGCGAACGCTATCACCAAGGACAGCTTTTCGTAGAGCGTCATACGTATCACCCTCTTCCATCCGAAGAGGAAGCCGGCTCCGTCGGCACGCTTATCGTACCACGGAGTCCACGAATTTTCAAGCCCGCTCGGGAGAGCGGGCTTTTTTGCTAGGAGGACAAACATGCAGTTTGTAGCAGGACAATATGACGTGATCGTCATCGGCGCGGGTCATGCGGGCGTCGAGGCGGCGCTGGCGGCGGCGCGGATGGGGCAAAAAACTTTGCTCGCGACGCTCTCGATGGACAACATCGCGCTCATGCCGTGCAACCCGTCCGTCGGCGGGCCGGCGAAAGGCCACCTCGTGCGCGAGGTCGACGCTTTGGGCGGCGAGATGGGCGTGAACGCGGACCGGACGTGCATCCAGTTCCGCATGCTGAACACGGGCAAAGGCCCCGCGGTCCACGCGCTCCGGGCGCAGGCGGACAAGAAGCTCTACCAGTTCACGATGAAGGAGACGTGCGAAAACACGCCGAACCTCGACGTGAAGCAGATCCTCATCACGGACCTCTTGCTCGAGGACATCCCAGGGGACGACGCGGACCGTCCGTCGCAGACGGAAAACGGCGATGCGGCACAGGTCGCGGGCGCACGCGTTTCGTCGGCTTCTTTCGCGCCGAAGAAACGCGTCAAAGGCGTCGTCGTCGAGACGGGCGAGGTCTATCTCGCGCCCGCGATCGTCATGGCGACGGGGACGTATCTCAAAGGCCGCATCATCATCGGCGAGCATACGTACAGCGGCGGGCCGAACGGCCAGCGGCCGGCGATGAGATTCTCGGAGTCCCTCGCGGCGGCCGGCATCCGCCTCATGCGCTTCAAGACGGGGACGCCCGCGCGCGTCGACGCACGGACGCTCGACTACGGCAAGATGCAGCTCCAGCCGGGCGACGAGGAAGCGCGCAACTTTTCTTTCCTAAGCGATGTGAAAACGCGCGAGCAGGTGCCGTGCTACCTCACGTACACGAATGAGGCGACGCACAAGATCCTGCGCGACAACATGGACCGCGCGCCGATGGCGAACGGCATCATCGAGGGCGTCGGCCCGCGCTACTGCCCGTCGATTGAGACGAAAATCTTGCGTTTCCCGGACAAGGACCGTCACCAGCTGTTCCTCGAGCCCGAGGGCCTGCACACGAACGAAGTCTACGTGCAGGGCATGAGCACGTCGATGCCGATGGACGTGCAGCTCGCGTTCCTCCACACGATCCCCGGCCTCGAGCATTGCCACGTCATGCGCGCGGGCTACGCCATCGAGTACGACTGCATCGACCCGACGCAGCTGAAGCCCACGCTCGAGTTCAAAGCCATCCGCGGCTTTTTCTCCGCTGGGCAGTCGAACGGCACGTCCGGCTACGAGGAGGCCGCCGCGCAAGGCCTCATCGCCGGCATCAACGCGGCGCTGCTGCTCAAGGGCGAGGAGCCCGTCGTCCTGCGCCGCTCCGACGCCTACATCGGCGTGCTCATCGACGATCTCGTGACGAAGGGCACGCACGAGCCGTACCGCATGATGACGAGCCGCGCCGAGTACCGGCTGCTCCTGCGCCAGGACAACGCCGACATGCGCCTCACGCCCATCGGCCGCCGCATCGGCCTCGTGACCGACGCGCGCTGGGACCGCTTCCTGCAGAAGAAAGCGGCGATCGAGGACGCGCTCACGGCGCTCCACGACGCGACGCTCACGCCGAGTACCGCGCAGAACGCCGCGCTCGAGGAAGCCGGCATCGCGCCGATTCACACGGCGTGTACCGCTTATGATTTATTGAAACGCACGGAGGTGCACTACGAGCAGCTCCGCACGGCGCTCCCTGACCTCCCCGCGCTCACGCAAGAGGTCGAGACGCAAGTCGAGATCCAGAGCCGCTACGAAGGTTACATCAAAAAACAAATGGAACAAGTCGCGCACATGGAACGGCTCGAGTCGAAAAAGATTCCAGAAAATATAAATTACAATGACGTTCCGAGCCTCCGCGACGAAGCCCGCGAAAAGCTCGCGGCCATCCGGCCCGCGAGCCTCGGCCAGGCCAGCCGCATCAGCGGCGTCTCGCCCGCTGACGTCTCCGTGCTCGCCGTGTGGATGGAACAGCAACGGCGGATGATGGCGGAGAGACGCTGAACGCGCATATGAAAACAGCTTTCGCATGAGTTTTGCGAAAGCTGTTTTTTATTGGATTTCTTGCCTTTTTGCTAAAAAAACAGTAAAATATAACCGATTGCGAAAAAATAAATTAAAAATGGAGACAGAGATGCCGATGGATTTGAAGAGCAGACTGAATGAGCTTCGCAATGCACTGAGCACGGAGCCAGCTTTTAGCGTACCGCAAGGATATCTAGAACGGATTCTTGCAAGCCTCGACCAGCCGTTGCGTGTGATGGTGATGGGCGAATTTTCCACAGGAAAATCGTCGTTCATCAATGCCTTGCTCGGCCAAAAGGTGGCCGAAGTGGATAGCGAGCCGACAACGGCAGTTATCACCGTGTTTTCGTATGGGAAACCGGGCATCACGGTGCATTATCAAGATGGGAGCACGCGAGAGATTCGTGCGGACGAATTTCAAAAATTCACATCGACGCTCTCTGGTAGCGACCGCGTCCGCTCGTCGGTGCGGTATGTTGATCGTCATGTCGAACATCCGTTGCTGCGCAAACTAACACTGATTGATAGCCCCGGTCTCAATGATACGAATGCAGCTCGTGTGAAAATCACGCAGGAGTTTCTTTCGGAAGCGGAAGCGGTTCTCTGGATGGTGGATGCCACCCAGGCGGCAAAGAAGAACGAAGTGGACATGGTTGCATCCTTGCCGGCTTACTTGAAACCGCTCGTCATCCTGAACAAGGTGGATATGATTGATCCGGAAGAGGAAGGATACGACGAAGATGAAGGAGAAGCCGCTATACAGGGCATGGCGGCGGAAGTTCAAGAAAAATTCGGCGATATTGTCCGTGATGTGATTCCTGTTTCAGCGAAGTATACGCTTGAAGGACGGAAGCGGAAAAGCCAAGCAATGGAGGCGGAAGGCAATATCCAATCCGTTCTTGCAAGCTTGGAACAAGATTATGCATCAGAAAAAGATGTGCGGAGGTGGGGTTCTGTCCTGTGGCAACTCTGCCCGTTCACGGTAGAGTTTTCTCGTGCATGCCGCGAACTCCAAGAACGGATTCGATATCTGTATCATGCAGATGTTGTGCAATATAATCGTATCGGCCTTTCCATTCATCGCGTGGAAGATCGCGTGGGAAGCATCCTGAAAGAAGAATTCACACAAGCGCAGAAGAACACGCTCTGTGTGCAGGCAGCTTCCGGCTTGGAAATGGCTTGCAGGATGTCTGGGGTCTTGCCTGACACAAACGGCAACTTGGTGGAAAGAACGCTTTTGTCGCTCGCAGAACACCAGAAGGAAGCCGCCTACCTTCTCGGCCTTTCTAGGAAAAGTCATCATACCGCAGGAGCAGAGGATATGTTGCGGAAAGCCGCGCAGCAAGGAAGCGTGGATGCTCTTGCATTGTTGCCGAATTTGACGCAGCGGGCTGCTGACCTTGGAAATGTACACGCGCAGGCAACGCTTGGAAAGACGGAAACTGCTTATTTGCGTATGGCGGCGGAGCAGAAAGAACCAGAAGCAGTCCTTCTTTGGGCTTGGCACGTACGGCAAAACAATTCGGCGGCAGCAATCCCATGGTATGAACTTGCCGAAGCTCAGCATACACCTCGAGCATTTTTTCAACTCGGTGCGATGTACCGTGATGGTGATGGTGTCACTAGGGATGACGCAAAGGCGTATGCATATTTCACGCGTGCCGCGCTTTATCCCGAGGATGCCATGCGTGCGGGCATCGAATGTGCGCTCTTGGTTTACCATGGACAGGGCGTGGAACAAAATCATGTGGCGGCGTATACACGCTTGAAGCAGCTCATCCGCAAGGGCTCTGAACAAGCGAAAAACGTATTTGACCGCTTGTTCGTGAATGGACCTGCCGTGATACAGATCGAGATTGGTCGAGCTGCCGCGCATGGCGCGTTTTCCGAAAGCTTGTTGGATCGTGGAGAAACACCGTGCACATGGTACAAGCGCGCGTGGGAGTCGGGAAACGGCGAGGGCGCGTATCTTTACGCGATGGAGCAACGGTCGCAGGGACATCTCTTTGATGCAATCGACGCGCTTGTCGCAGCAAGTCATCTTGGATATGAGAGTGCACGGACGGAAAAAGACAACCTCATCCGGACGCAAATCGAAGACCTCTGCCATATGCAGAGAGGTTCGCAGAAGTGGCGCACGATTCTCACGGATGCGGAAACATTGCAGCTCCCGCAGGCGGCGTATTACCTCGGTATGTATTACGAGGAACACGATCTGGAGGTAGCACTCTCCCACTTTGAAAAAGCGGTATCGTGGGGCAATACGCAAGATGCGAAAAATGCCACCTATCGCGTAAGAGCAAAACTTTTGGAACGCGAGGGAGCGGTTTTGTATGCGGACGGTCATCGCTTCCAGGCATACCGCAAGTACAGCGAGGCAGCCGCAACGTACTTCCAGATGTCAACGGCATCCGCAAGTGATGCCGCTGGCATCCACTACCTTGAGCAAAAGAAAGAGCTCAAGCAGGAGCTTTTACACCTTTACGTCTGGCATCCAATCAAGTATGCTTTCCTGGTGCTGTGCGTCTGGCTTGCATACAGCCATGGCGCTCAGGCTAAGACGCTGCTCCAGCAATGGTATCTGGAAAAAGCACACCCAGCAGCCGTTTTGGTCGGCGTGCTATTCATCTTGGCTGTATGCACAGGGCAGATGCGAAAGAACATGGTCGTGCGCTTTTTCGCGTCGGTCGCGTATCTCGTCACGTTTGTTGCTGGCGTTTATGGTGCGTACTGCTATTTTTTGATTTGAGGATAGATGCATGGAACTGATTGGTTACCCGGAGCACCGTGATGCGCTTCATAAAACATTGCTGGATGAAGAAAATCTGGCGCGGACACTTGACCTCCAAACACTCGGCGACCTCATCAAGCGGTGCCGTAGCAGCCTGACGCGAGAGGCATTCCGCGTGGTCGTCATCGGCGAGTTTTCGCGTGGCAAGTCGACATTCATCAACGCGATGATGGGACATCGCATCTTGCCGTCGAGCAAGAAACCGACGACGAGCATCATCAGCAAGATTGTGTACAGCGATACGCCACACTACACGTTGCGTTATCATGATGGCACATCCCGCGCCGTCACAGAAGAAGAATTCCTTATGATTAAGGCGCAGAATGACAAACCAGAGGGCGAGAAGAAAGGCGTCCTTTCGGGAATCAAGCGCTTTTTGAAGAAGCCGTCGCGCCCGCCTGCGCCATACCTGCAATCGGAGAATATCGCCGAGGCAGAAATTGCCTATCCGCTTGATTTTTGCCGGAATCAGGTAGAGGTCATTGACACGCCGGGCACGAACGATTTGAACGTCATGCGCGTCGAAATCACCTACAATTATTTGAAAAATGCAGACGCAGCGATCCTCGTCCTGTCAGCAACGCAACCGCTCTCGAAATCCGAAGTGGACTTTCTGAAAGAGCGCGTGCTCGCGAATCAGATTCAGGACATTTTCGTTGTCGTAAATTACAAGGATCAGCTGACATCTCCAGACGAGGAAGCACGGGTGCTTCGCCATGTGCAGGATAACCTCTATGAGATTACTCGTCGGAAACTTCCCATCTTCCTCGTTTCAAGCCTCCAAGCACTCTATTGGCGACGTAAGGAAGCAGGCGAGGCGCTGACAGCGCGGCAGGAACTCGGACTCCCAGAAAATATTGAGGTGACGGGATTCCCCGCCTTTGAAAAGGCGCTCAGCCATTTCCTTTCGGAAGAAAAGGGCCGCGCAAAGCTTCATCGCTACGCGACGCAGGGAATCCAGGTCTTGAAGCAGATTGACGAGACGCTGACGCTCCAGCGAGAAATGTCGAGCCGGTCGCTCGATGAAGTCCGTGCGGAATTGCAAGCGCTCCGGCCGAGATTCCAGAACACGCAGGAAAAGGCCATCGCCATTGTCCACGAGACGGAGGATCGTCTTCAGACATCGAAGCGCGACATTGAAAATGCGTGCAGCTCGCTTTATCAAGATATCCGCCAAGCGGCGGAAAGCGTGGCGGATGATTTCGATGAAGACGATACGGCAGAAGACATCAAAGACCGCATCCTCTATCGGACGAACGCACCGCAGCGCCGTTTCGTAGAAGAAATGAGCCGCCGGCAGCAAGGGGCAATCGACCGCGAATTGAACCGTGCCACGCATGAGCTCCAAAAACTCTGGAAAGACTTGGAACTGGGGTCTACGTTGGATCACTTGTCCATGGGCGATTTGTCGATGGACATCCATATCGATCTTTCTGTTGACAGCGGCTCCAGCGGTGGCGGCGGCTTCTTGGCTGTCATCGGCGGTATCGTCGGCGGCATCGTGGCCGGCCCAATCGGCGCACTTGTTGGAGGTTTCTTAGGATTGTTCTTCGGTTCTTCGGATGAGGAAGACGAGGAAGAGAAACGGAGGCGGCGTCAGGAAGAAGCGCGTCGCAAACAGCGGAATAAAGTACGCCACGAAATCGCAAGCCAGTACCGCAGCCGTTACAATGAAGTGCGCGACCGCGTGATGCATACGTATGATGACAATGTGCGAGAAATCTGTGATGCCATGCGCCAAACCGTCAAGGGGCGTATCGCCGACATGGAACGCCAGCTCCAGCGCAATATTGATGACCGCGAAGCGCAACAAGCGGAAAAGACGAAAATCCGCGCCAGAATCGACCAGCAGACACACACGGCTCGCTCACTCCGTTCCTCCTTGGATGAAATGAGGCAGGCATGAAAATCGAAGAAGAAAAAGCAGCTTTTCAAAAGACCGTCCAGCTTTGGCAGCAGCATGCTGCTACGGCTGGCGATGAAAATGACACCTCTTGTCGTGACGCGCTTGCAGAGCTTTCCAAAGACATCGAGGATGATTTCTACACCGTTGTTGTCCTCGGCGAATTCAAACGCGGAAAAAGCACGTTCGTCAATGCGCTCCTTGGCGAAGATTTCCTGCCGACGGATGTCTTGCCGGAGACCGCGACCATCAACGCCATCATGTACGATGACCGCCCGCATGTGACCGTCAACTACATGGATGGCAAAGAGGCCGACGGCGTGCCGACGAAGGAATTCTTGCAGCAGTTTTCTGCCCGCCAGCGCGACCATCTTGCCGAACAAGTGAAATACATCAAAATCGGTTATCCGGTTCCCTTTTTGCGGAACCGCATCGTCCTCGTTGACACACCGGGCGTCTCGGACATCAACGAGCAACGCTGCGAGGTCACGTACCGCTTCCTGCCGAAAGCGAACGCCGTGTTGTTCCTGCTCGATGCCAATTCCCCGCTCAAGAAGACGGAGCATGACTTCATCGCCGAACGCCTGCTGCCGCTCGGCATTGACCGCATCCTCTTTGTCGTGAACAAATATGACAGCGTGGATGAAGAAGAGGAACCGGATTACCTCGCAGACCTTGAAGAACGCATCATCGGCGCATTCCCCGATGGGCAGCTCCCGTCCATCACGCTTCTCCCTCTTTCGGCGAAAATGGCGATGGAAGGAATCCAGCGGGGCGATCAGCGACTCGTTGCCGCCTCTGGCATCCGCGAAGTACAGGAAGCTTTGGAAGCCATTGTCTATGAAGGTTCCGTTGAGCAGCAGAAACTTGCATCATGGCGGATGCGGCTCAAGGAAATCCTTTCCATGCGCGGACGTGCCATCGAAAACGACGTGAAGATTCTCACGGCCAGCCGCGAGGAACTTGCCGAAACAAAAACGAAGCTCGAACAGCTGTTTGCAGAAAATGCGGCCAGCGAGAAAAACGTCGAATCCTACGCCGGAAGCGAAACGCAGCACATCATCGACATGACAGACAAGTCTCTGGCCTTTTTCCAGAACCGCCTCACGGATTCCATTGTCGATGAAGTCCAATATTATCATGCGACGGACTTCAAGGATTACGTGGAGCATCGTGTGTCAAAGGGTATGCAGCGTCAGATGGAAAACTGGGTGGCCTCGTATGCGCCCTATATCGACACGTTGCTCAAAAAGCTCGAGCAAGAGCTGGCGAATGGGCTCAGCTATCATTTCCGCGAGCACATCCAGATCCAGACGCTCACGCAGACATCGGAGACGCGGCAGGATTTTTCGTTTTCCTTTGAAGCATCGGACGTCTCAAATGCCACGACGCACGCAGGACTCATCGCAGCCGGCGGTGCGGGCATCCTGCTGCTCCTCGGCGGCCCTATCCTCATGCCGTTCCTCAGCATGGCGGCATTCCCGTTCCTGCAGCGTCATTTCCTGCGCCAGAGCCTCGAGCAGGCAAAGGCGGAAATTATTCCCGACATCGAAGCACAGATTGCCAACCAGTTCTTGAAGCTTCGCGAAGAGCTTCATCGGAAGATTGAGAAGCAGGCGCACGCTATCACGGAACATACAGAGTATGCTTACGCGAAGAGCCTCGCCAACTTGCGCGACAAAATTGACGCACGTCTTGCACAGGATGCCGATGCCGATGCCGATATCGCAAACCGTGTAGATGAGCTTCGTTCGTGGCAGCAGAGCATTGCCGCGGCCATCACAAGACTTGAAACGGAGGCAGCAAAATGAGCATTTTTACGAACTTTGACGGTGCCTATGGTGGAGGATCGTATTCCAGCATGCCGACCGATGGCGGCGGAGCCGATATCCTCCATGGCGGCTCAGTCGTCGGTCATGGCGGCGTTGTCCCCGGCATGCATGACGGCCATCTCGTCACGGAAACGACGAATGTCATGGGCGGTCATGATGTCAGCGTCGATGGAAAAGTCGTGCATTCGTCGCACTCGAACGCTATGGGCGGAGAGAACATTTACCATGGTTCTCATCTCGCGAAAATCACCGTGCCGAACGCACTCGGCGGTGTCGATATCTACAATGGCGATATGCAGATTCAAGGCAGCACCATGCCGAACGTCTTCGGGGGTGAAGATTACCTTTCGATGCACGGGAATCTCGGGGAAATCATGGGAACGCAAGACCCGCTCACGCACGCCGGGGAATATCGCATGGAACCGTTTGATGTGGCACGGGGGATGTGATGGGGAAGAAGAGCAAAGCTTCCAATGGCGAAGGCGTCACTCAGTTCAGCGCTGCTGGCATTTTCTTGATGGTAGCAATCTGGGCACTTGGACTTGGCGTTTATGAATTTCGCACATGGGAACCCGCGCATTCTACGCATGCGCAGGAGGTCGCTTCTGCGCCGAAGGCGACAACACCGGTGAAAAGCGTTCGGAAAATGGAGAGCGATTTGTCGCTAGGTGGCCTCGATCTTGATATGACGGTCGATGAAGTGCATAAAGCCATCGGTAAAGAGGACACCATCAAGACAAAAAACAAATATCATTTTCTTGAATATACAAATATGGAAGTCGGAGTGCGCGATGATGATATTGTCCATTCCCTTGTTTCAAACGGCGCATCGGTTCAGACGAAGCGTGGTATCCATGAAGGATCAACATTTGCGGAAGTAAAGAAAGCTTATGGGACAGACTATTACAAGATGGACAATGATGACCTCACGCTCTATGAGTACCCATTCAAGTCGCTCAAAGGGCATGAAGGCCTGTTGAGATTTGCTATCAAGAAATCTGATCAGACTGTGAAGTATATCAGCGTGCGGATTCCGGAAGAACAAAAAAGCGAGAAGGATAGCAGTACAACAAACGAGGATATTCAAGTAGCGGAAAAGATACTGACACGCTATTATAAAGCTATCACAGACGGAAGGTTTTGGTCTGCGTATTGCAAACTTGCATATGAAGCACAAGAAGACCTTGGCGGGCCAACTGATTTGGTGCAGAAATATGATGGAAATATTTCTTGCAATGTGAGCAATATACGCGTCCTTTCCGCCCAGAAGGGAAAGGCTGTCGTGATAGGTTATGTGTTGACGAAACGAGACCAAGCCCCTGGCAATTCTGTTAGAGTACAGATATTTAATAGTAAGGCAACGGTGATTTATGATGCTGGGGAATGGCGCGTCAGGCAGATCGAACTTGAGAAACAGGAAGAGCATAAAGAATGAAGCACGGGGAGAATATTTCGGCGTTAGACAGGATTGGCGCGGTTGGCATCTTTTTGATGGTAGCCGTCTGGGGATTTGGTTTTGGCTTTTATGAATTTCATGCGTGGAGTTCTTCGCATTCCACGCATGCGCAGGAAGTCGCTTCCACGCAAAAGACGACATCGCCAGAGAAAAGCACTCGGAAAATGAAGTCCGATTTGTCTCTCGGCGGGCTCGATCTCGATATGACAGTCGACGAGGTGCATAAGGCGCTCGGCAAGGAGACATCAGCGAAAAAACAAGGCAAGTTCGATTTCATTTACTATTCGGATTTGCAGGTTGGGACGTATCAAAATGTGGTACGCGCCCTCGTTTCCGACGGACCGTCCGTTGAGACGAAGCGCGGCATCCATGAAGGTTCGACGCTCGCCGACATCCGGAAGGCCTATGGCACGGATTGTCAGGCGATGGACTACGACGATCTCACGCTCTATGAATACTCGTTCAAATCCATGAAAGGCCATGACGGCCTGCTGCGCTTCGCCGTCAAGAAATCCGATAACACGGTGTCATACATCAGCGTCCGCATCCCGGAGGACGAGAAGGCGACAGACGATACCTCGAAGACGAGAGAAAACGACGCAAAGCTCGCATTGACCGTGCTGGACGGCTACTATCAAGGCATTACGAACGGCCATGAGCGCAAGGCCTATCAGCTGCTCACAAGTTCCCGCCAAAAAAAGATGGGGACATTCGAACAGTTCAAAAAAGGGTTTGAGACGACGCTTTCCCATCGTGTTGACCAGCTACAGGTCGACAGCGCGTCACCGGGGGTTATCAAGGTTTCCTACCTGCTGACAGCGCGCGACCGGACAGATAATTTCGGTGGTGTCAAGTACCGTGTCTTCCAGTGTACAGCGACCATCGTCAAAGATACGGACGCATGGCGCATCGATGATATGACAGCGGAAAAGGTGAGCGAAGGCGCTGGATACTAAAGAAAGGAAGTCTGGTATCACGTGAGAATCTCCAGATACGAAAAACGGAAGTCGCATCAAGCGACCTCGATCGTCCTCGCGGCCGTGTTCGTCATCCTCCTTGCCATCCTCTGCGGCGCGCTCTACGCGCACCACCGTGCGGGGACGGACGATGCGGAGACGGCAGCGACATCTGCACCGCAGGAGCGCTTGTCGCTCGACGAGAAGGCCGACGCGATTGTCCGTGAGATGACGCTGACGGAGAAGATCGGCCAGATGGTCATGATCGGCGTGCATGGTACGGATGTGGACGAAAACAGCCAGTACATGCTGCGCCAGTTCCACATCGGCGGCGTGATTTTCTTTGACCGCAACCTCGCGAGCGCGGAGCAGACGAAATCGTTCGCCGAGCATCTGCAAGCGTACGCGCAGGGCGAGGAGGCACATCAAAAAGTGCCGCTCTTCCTCGCGATTGATGAGGAGGGCGGTGACGTCGTGCGCGGCGCATCGTTCCTCCCGCCGCCGCCGTCGCAAGCCGACATTGGGCGGACCGGCGAGCCCGCACAGGCCGGTGCGAGTGCAGAAAAAACGGCGCGTGCGCTCCACGCGCTCGGCATCAACGTGAACTTTGCGCCCGTCGCGGACGTCGGCAGTCCCGACCGCCGCTCGTACGCAAGCGACGCCGCCACGGTCTCGCAGTTCGTCAGCCACGCGGCCGACGGCTACGAGAGCGAAGGCATGATGTACGCGCTGAAGCATTTCCCTGGCATCGGCAAAGGCCGCGTCGACTCGCACAAAACCGTCTCGACCGTCGACGCCTCGCGCGCGACGCTGGAAAAGGAAGACCTCGTGCCGTTCCGCGATATGATCAAGACGCGCGCGCCCGAAAACTTTTTTATCCTCGTCTCGCATCTCATCTATCCGGCGTTCGACCCGGACCACAGCGCGAGCCTGTCGAAGGCCGTCATGACGGACCTCCTGCGCGGCGAGCTCGGCTACGAGGGCATCATCATCACGGATGACATGGAGATGGGCGCGGTCGCGAACCACGCGCCATACCGAAAGCTCGGCGTGCAGGCGGTCAAGGCCGGCGCCGACATCGTCCTCATCTGCCACGAGTACCAGCACGAGGAAGACATCTACATGGGCATCCTCGAGGCGGTGAAGGCCGGCGACATCAGCGAAGAACAGATCGACGCCTCCGTCCGCCGCATCGTCAAAGCGAAGCTCGCGCACGGACTGTGAACGCATGTATCAAAAATAAAATAGCGATATGCATGATGCATACAAAAAGAACCTCTCTGCTGGCGCGGAGAGGTTCTTTTGATTTCAAGAAATGATTTTTGTCGTGTGCTTACGCGTTTTCCTGCAACGGCTTCTTGAGCACGGAGAGAATCGCGCAGCCGACGATGGCGCCGATGACGATGGCGAGCAGATACATCGCGGGGTTGCCGATCGTCGGGACGACGAAGATGCCGCCGTGCGGGGCGCGGAGCGTGCAGTCGAACGCCATGGAGAGCGCGCCGGCCGTCGCGGAGCCGACGATGAGGGACGGGATGACGCGGACCGGGTCAGCCGCGGCGAACGGGATGGCGCCTTCCGTGATGAACGAGAGGCCCATGACGTAGTTCGTGATGCCGGCTTTCTGCTCGCTTTCCGTGTAACGGTTCTTGAAGAACGTCGTGGAGAGGGCGATGGCGAGCGGCGGAACCATGCCGCCGGCCATGACGGCCGCCATGACGTGGAACTCGCCCGAGGCGAGCAGGCCCGTGCCCGTGACGTACGCCGCCTTGTTGATCGGGCCGCCCATGTCGACGGCCATCATGCCGCCGACGATGATGCCCATGAAGATGCGCGCGGAGGGATCCATGTTTTTCAGCGTGTCAACCATCCAGCCGTTCAGCGCGGAGACCGGCGGGGCGATGATGAACATCATGATCGCGCCCATGATGAGGATGCCGAAGAACGGATAGATGAGCATCGGCTTGATGCCTTCGAGGGACTCGGGGAGGCACTTCGATGCGGCCTTGAGCTTGTTGACGACCCAGCCGCCGACGAAGCCCGCAAGGAGCGCGCCGAGGAAGCCGGAGCCCGTCGTGCCGGCGAGCGCGCCGCCGACGAAGCCGACGGCGAGGCCCGGACGGTCGGCAATCGACATGGAGATGAAGCCTGCGAGGACCGGCAGCATGAAGCCGAAGGCCGCGCCGCCGATGTCTTTGAAGAATTTCGCGGTCGGCGTGTTCGAGCCGAAGTTCTTCGGATCGATGGAGTAGTCATCGAGCAGGAACGCGAGGGCGATGAGGATGCCGCCGCCGACGACGAACGGCAGCATGTGGCTGACGCCGTTCATGAGGTGCTTGTAGATCTGGCGGCCGATGCTCTCGCCCGCGACGTCCGCCGCGCCTTCCGCCGCGTCCGAGCCATTGGCGTGATAGACGGGTGCGCTGCCGGAGAGCGCCTGGTCGATGAGCTGGTCGGCCTTGTTGATGCCGTCCGCGACTTTCGTGATGACGACGTGCTTGCCGTCAAAACGGCTCATGGCGACGTTCTTGTCCGCCGCGATGATGATGCCGTCGGCTTTCGCGATTTCGGCGGACGTCAGGACGTTCTTCGCGCCGCCGGAGCCGTTCGTCTCGACCTTGATGGAGATGCCGCGCTTCTTCGCGTGCTGCTCGAGGCTCTCGGCCGCCATGAACGTGTGGGCGATGCCCGTCGGGCAGGCCGTGACGGCGAGGATCTGGATGTGGTCGGCCGTCGTGGTGACGTTCGCGGCGCCCTTGCCGACGAATTTGCCGTCTTCTTTCTGGTCGATGATCTGCAGGAACTCGTCCTTCGTCTTCGCTGCGATGAGCGCTTCCTTGAAGTCGTCGTCCATGATCATCGTCGCGAGCTTCTGCAGGATCGTCAGATGCTCGTCGTTCGCGCCCTCGGGCGCGGCGATCATGAAGAAGAGGCGCGACGGCTTGCCGTCCATGGAGTCGTAGTCGCAGCCCTGCGGCACGGTCATGGCCGCAAGGCCGGCGGCTTTGACGCCCGCCGATTTCGCATGCGGCGTCGCGAGGCCGTCGCCGAGCCCCGTCGTGCCCTCTTGCTCGCGCGCGAGGACGTCCTTCTTGTACTGTGCTTTGTCGACGAGGTTGCCGCCTTTTTCCATGAGGTCCGCAAGCTGGTCGATGGCCGCCTGCTTGCTCGCAGGCGCAGCGCCGAGCTCGATGCTCTCGGACTTGAGGAGATCGGTGATTCTCATTGTGTGTGATACTCCCTTTTTTCCCTAGTTGTTGAATGATTCCCCTAAATAATTTATGTTATAGAAGATAACATACGTAGTAATGGATATTGGAATGTAACGGATAAGATTGACGTATCTATCTGTTGCCGAGCGTGACAAATTGCGAAACGACCTACCTCCGCCACCCTTTCCGTCGGCCTGCGGCCGCCACCTTCCCCCTGGGGGGAAGGCTGCTATAGCTGTCACGTTCGGCAATGGATGAAACAGCATCGTATCCGCTACGTTTTTACCGGATCGTCTTCAGCAGCCCCTCGACCTCCGGCCTTGTCGCCAGGTTTTCGCTGAACGCGGAGGCGGAGCCGGTGGCGACGCCGAGGTAGAACGCCTCTTCGAGGTTGTCGTCGTGCTCGATGCAGCCGGTGAGGAAGCCCGCGACCATGCTGTCGCCGGCGCCAACGGAGTTGACGAGATGGCCTTTCGGCGCGGGGCTCTTGTAGTGCTTGCCATCCGCCGTGAGGAGGATGGCACCGTCGCCGGCCATGGAAATCAGCACGTTTTGTGCGCCTTTTTCCTGGAGCTTCTTCGCGTACGTCACGATTTCCTCGTCCGTCGTCAATTTCACGCCGAACATGTCGCCGAGCTCGTGGTTGTTCGGCTTGATGAGGAACGGATGGTATTTGAGCACGTTGAGGAGCAGCTTTTTCTCCGCGTCAACGACGATGCGGATGCCGCGGCCATCGAGGCGCTCCATGATGCGCTCGTAGATGTCGTCCGGCAGCGTCTTCGGGATCGAGCCGGCGAGGACGAGCGTATCGCCCGCGCCGAGGCGGTCGAGCTTTGCGAAGAGTTCCTGTTGCGCCGCCTCACTGATGTCGGGGCCCTGGCCGTTGATTTCCGTCTCGTTATCGGCTTTCGCTTTCACATTGATGCGCGAAAAGCCTTCTTTCAAACGAACGAAGTCGTGCTTGACGGGGAAGTCGTCGAGCTGCCGCTCAATCTCATCGCCCGTGAAGCCGGCGACGAAGCCGAGCGCCGTGCTCTCGTGGCCGAGGTTGTGCAACACAATCGAGACGTTGATGCCCTTGCCGCCGGCGAGGACGTGCTCGTAGCTGACGCGGTTGATCGCGCCGGCCTCGAAGTGATCCATGCGCATGATGTAGTCGAGCGACGGATTGAAGGTGACGGTGTAGATCATGTCATTCTCCTTCTAAAATCGTTGTGTAGTCGCGGTATTTCTTGTCCTCGAGGCGGTCCGTGAGGATTGTCGCGTCGGGGAGCGATGCGAACGTGATCGGGTAGATCTTGTTGAATTTCGAGCTGTCCGCGAGGATGTAGGCGTGCGTGCAGCGCTGGAGCGCCGTCTTCTTCACGAGGCCCTCGGGCGCGTCCGGCGTCGAGTAGCCGGAGTCGATGCTGATGCCGTTCGCGCCGAAGAAGCCGCGCGTGAAATTGTAGACGGAGAGCATGGAGAGCGCCTCCGTGCCGATGACGGCCTCCGTCGTGTCCTTCATGCGGCCGCCGAGGATGAACGTCTTGAAGCCGCGCTCCGCGAGCTTCAGCGCGTGCGGCATGCCGTTCGTGACGAAGACGGCCGACGGCTCCGTGATGAAATCAATCATGTG
This sequence comes from Selenomonas sp., assembly GCF_022771645.1. Classification (GTDB taxonomy): domain Bacteria; phylum Bacillota; class Negativicutes; order Selenomonadales; family Selenomonadaceae; genus Selenomonas_C. The sequence goes on along the minus strand of NZ_JALFCU010000078.1, from coordinate 13,283 downwards.
CAGCGTCGTCGTGCCGGCGTCGAGGTAGACGAAATCCCCGCGCCGGATGAGCGATGCCGCGCGGCGCGCGATGATGATCTTGTCTTCCTTGTTCTTCTCGCGCTTCGTGCGCATGTCTTCTTCGTTCGAGGAATAGTTGTTGTCGATGCTCGTCGCGCCGCCGTAGACCTTGTACAGGCGGCCGCTCCTGTGGAGCGCCGTGAGGTCGCGGCGCACGGTCGACTCCGAGGCGTCGAGGGCGCGCGTGAGCTCCTGCACCGTCACGGCTTTCTTCTCCGCGAGGATGCGGAGGATCGCAGCGTATCGCTCTTCCGTCAGCATGGAAATCCCTTCCTTATCCCTGAAGTTCTTTCAAATCCGTTCAATTGAAGTCGTGCACATTCTGTCACAACTCGTTTGTTACTTCGCAGTATATCATCAAACTCCGTCAAAGTCAATCATTTTTCGATGAAAAAAAGCGGAAAAGCGCAGGAACGCGCACGCACCTTTTTTACTGGCGCATAGCAGGAATTTTTGCACGCGCCGCGAATGTTTCAAATAAGAAAACGTTTGAAAAGGATGGCGACGGCGATGTTCGATGTGCTGCATGGTTTGCGCGGGAAAATTTTGGCGCTCTGCCTCGGGTCGCTGACGCTCCTCGGCCTCACGATGGGCGCGGCAGGCGTGTATGCCGTCGTGCAGGCGGCAGCAGAGGCGCACGACCTTCTGACGCAGCTGACGGGGAGGCCACAACATTATATATTTAACGACATCAAGCAATCGTTCACAATCTCGCTCGGCTACGTCTCGTACCCCGACCAGGCGCAGGGCGTCTCGGAGCTCATGCGCACGGCGGACGCCGCGCTCTACGCGACGAAGCTCAAGGGCAAGAACGGCTTTTCGCGCTACGCGGCGGAGCAGGAGCAGGTCGACCGCGCGAAGCTCTCGTTCAGCCTGCGCGACATCAGCCAGAATCTCCCGGGCGCGATCCTCGTCTGCAAGGCGACGGACGGCCAGATCCTCTACGCGAACGACGCGCTCGTCCGCCTCTGCGGCTGCGATGGATTAGATGACTTCATGGCCTACACGCGCGGCGCGTTCCCGTACCTCCTCGATCCCGCCGGCCGCACGCAGGCGCAGGCGGAGATCCAGGCAAAGACTGTGACGGCCGCCGACCACAAGGCCTCCACCCGCTGCCGCATCCGCACGAAAGACGACCGCCTCCAACCCGTCCGCGCCATCACGCGCTTGAAATCGAGCCCGTACCACGGGGCGGTGTATTATGCGGTGATCGTGGAAGAAGAGGGAGGGTGAAGAGGGGCGGTTACATTTACTGGAGTGGTTTCATAAGATTGCGATCGTAACTCATACAGCAGCCTCTCCCTACGGGAGAGGGGGACCGCGAAGCGGTGGAGAGGGTGTCGGAGGTACGGCGTAACGAATACGAATAAAGTTGAGTCAATAATCCCTGTTTTGTGCCTGCCGGCAGGCATCACGTCTCCGGCAAAATCTTGTCATCCTTGTTATACACCATGAGCAGCTGCCCGTTTTCGTCGTAGACGTAGACGGGCGCGAGGGTCAGTTTTTTATTTTTGATACGGAACGTGTCCGTCTTGACGTGTGCGCCGGCGAGTTCGATGTCGGCATCGTAGAACTGGAGATCGTGGAAGCGGTCCGTGAAGCGACCGGAGAGCTTGTCAAAAAATAAAATATGGTATGACCCGGGGCCACTGACGAACGTGCCGCTTGTGACAGTCTGCTGCGGCGAGCCCTGCGAGTCGATGGCGATGTCGAGCGTGACGGAACATTTGAGGTGCTGGCCGGGGAGGGCCTTCGCGGCTTGGAGGTTTTCGCCGTGGCCCTCGAGATGGTAGACGCGCGAGTCGAGGTCGTATGTGCCCTCGGCCACGAGGCTGCCGCCATAGACGCCGGCCGTGACGTCCGTGAAATCGAGCGTCGAGCCGTGGTAGGAGACGGTGCCCTTCACATCGGTGAAGGCGAGGCCCGGGATGTGGAGCTCCGCCATGCGGACTTCGCCCGTGCCGGCAGGGCCCGTGATCGGCCCTGTGAAATGCGCCGTCAGCGTCATCGGGTCGTGGATGTCCATGCCGAAGCCCAAAGACGACGGGTCGACCTCGCTCGCGAGGATCGAGAGGTTGACCTCGGGCACGGAGGCGCTGCGGCAGTCGATCGTGCCTTTCGTCGAGACGCCGTGGCCGATCATTGTGCCGCCGAAGCCGCCGGTCGTGAGGTCGATGGTCGTGAGGCCGTCGGAGTGGAGGTCGGCGTTCATGTTCGCGCCCTGCAGGAGGTAGTGGCGCTTTTCGTAGGCAATCTCGACCTTCGCGTGATGGAGCGTGAGGTCGCAGTCAATGCGCTTGCCCGTATGGTTGAAATTGCTCCACTCTCGCGCCATCTGCGCTTCGCGCGCCGCGCGCGCCCGCTCGGCACGTTCCTTGCGTTCCTCGGGTGTGAGCTGCGGGCCTTTGATTTTTTTCGCCGGCGGCTGCGCGGCCATCATCTGGAAAAATTCCGTCGACGGCGTGACGAAATCGATGACGGGCTTCTTCGTCTGCGGGTCGTTCCGGATGTGCAGCGACACGGCGGCGTCCGTCAGCGAGATGCTCGTCAGCGAGTGCGCGGAGAGATGGCCCGTCAGGACGTCCCAGGGCTTCACGTAAAACTCGCCCTCCGGCACGATGAGCACGGGACTCCCAGCGTCGTCCGTCCAGACGAGCCCTTCGAAGCGCACGTGGCCGTTGATGTGCGCGAAGAGCTTTTCGACGCGCACATGGCCGCGCAGGAGGTCCTGCGACGCCGCGACCTGGTTGAAGATCCCGGCCGCGCCGTACGACAGGAGCTCGAGCATGAGGAAGATCGCGAGCGCAAGGCCGAAGACGGCGGCGAGCGCCGCGCCAACGAGGCGGCGGCGCGTGAGATCGAACGGCAGCGTGACGGCATGATGGAACGGAAGCGGAATGCGCCGCATGAAAAGACCTCCTTTGCAACTTCTTCTATATTTTATAATACTCGACGATGTGTCGATTTTCCTGCTTTCCATGCGCGGATTTTGTTCCTCGCAAAATTTCAAGTCTGTTATTGAAATTTTTCCTATGGTATACTCAAAGCGTTACGTAGACAACATCCGCGTGCGCATTTTTTTTGCGCGTGCATGATGAAATAAGCAGGAGAAAGGACGCGATCGCATGACGATTTCGAAGGAGACGCAGGGGAAAGAGCTGGCCTGCATCAACAAGCTCGGGGAGCTCTTCGCGATGAGCCGCTGGACGGAGGAGCCGCTCGCCGACATGATGGAGCTCTTGCGTGACTACGCCGACAGCCGCGCCGAGGAGGGCTACCAGGCCGGTTACCAGCAGGCGCTGCTCGATGCGCGCGCCGTGGCCGAGCATGCCGTCGTGGGGTGAGTGCTGACAGGGATTCGTCCGCCCATCTTGCGGCATCTTTTCCGTCAGCTCTGCGTCGTCAAATCCTCGACGTAGCTCTGCTACGTCTTGCGGTTTGACTCCTTGATCTGACGAAAAATCTGCGGCAATCTGGGACGAACTCACCCTATCAGCACTCACCCGGCTGAATTGAATTTTATATGATTTACATAACAATATATATTTATCGGAAAGGAATGAAAAATAAATAATGAAACTCGTAGCCACCGATTTCGACGGGACGTTTTCGCTGTACGGCGGCGACGTGCCGCAGGAGAACATCGACGCGGTCATGAAGTGGCAGGCGGCGGGGCACAAGTTCGGCATCAACACGGGCCGCGGGCTGTCGCTCATCGGCCTCGAGCTCGCGAAGCATCCGGAGCTCGAGCCGGACTTCCTCATCTGCAACAACGGCGCCGTCATCGCGGACAAGAAGCGCCATATCCTCTCGAGCGTCTGCCTGCCGCAGAGCCTCCTCGCAGACGTGCTGTTTTTCCTCATCCGCGAGCGCGGCGACGCGCCGATGCTCGTCGTGACGGAGGAGGAGTCGCTCTCGATCCACGGCAATCCGGCGGAGAGCCTCGGCATCCCGGGCATGCCGGAGACGACGCTCGAGAAGGCGGCGGCGCGCGAGGACGTCGTGCAGCTCTCGATGAACTGCGAGACGCTCGAGGGCGCGCAGGAGATGGAACGCCTTGCTTGCGAAAAATTCCCGGACCTCGTCGGCAACATCAACCGCGGCTACCTCGACCTGAATCTCGCGGGCGCCGACAAGCAGCATGGCATCGACCGCATGCTGAAGGCGACGGGCTGGCAGATCGCGCCGGAGGACCTCTTCGTCATCGGCGACGACATGAACGACCTGCCGGCCATTGAGGCGTACCACGGCTACACGGTGAAGGCCGCGCCGAAATTCATGCGCGACCATGCGAAAAAAGTGTATGAAAGCGTCGGCGCGATGATGATGGAGAATCTTTGATGCAGACGGAGAAAAAAGCGCCGGCCGTGCAGGAGTGCATGGCTGGCGCTCTTGATAAGGAAAAGAAACGCCGCATCGTCGTCGGCATCTCGGGCGCGAGCGGCGCGGAGATGGGCGTGCGGTTGCTCGAAATCCTGCGCGGCGTGCCGGATGTCGAGACGCATCTCGTCGTGACGGACGGCGCGGCGGAGGCGATGCGGCGCGAGGCGGGGCGCATGGCGGACGAGGCACGCGCCCTCGCGGACGTCAGCTATGACGCGCACGACCTCGGCGCGGCCATCGCGAGCGGGACATTTGCGACCGCCGGCATGATCGTCGCGCCGTGCAGCATGAAGACGCTCGCCGGGATCGTCACGGGCTACAGCGACAACCTGCTGCTGCGCGCCGCCGATGTCACGCTGAAGGAAGCGCGCCCGCTCGTGCTCCTGCCGCGCGAGACGCCGCTCTCGCGCATCCATCTAAAAAACCTCCTCGCCGCCAGCGAAGCAGGCTGCACCATCGTCCCGCCGATGCTCTCGTTTTATAGCGACGCCACGACCCTTGTCGCCCAGGTCGACCAAGTGCTTGGCAAGGCGCTGAGGTTCGTGGGGGTGGAGTATGATGGATTGTATGAGTGGAATGGGAACAAAAAAAGCCTTCCCCCTAGGGGGAAGGTGCCGAGCTTGCGAGGCGGCAAGGGTGGCGAAGGTAGGACGTGACGGATGGCTGGATGGTCATGACGAAGGGGACGGTAAGTTTTCAAAAACTTTCCATACAAAAGCAGGTTTTTTCCATCCGCATGTCGAAAAGACATAAGAACTCATAAAATTGCGTACATTCGAAGGAGTGGGAATCCATGAAATTGAAACGACTCATCGCATTGACGCTGACGGCGGCGGCCGTGGCTGTGCCGTGCTCGGCGGCGACGGCGCAGACGACGGCGCAGCAGATCGCGGCCGCGCAGGCGAACGCGCAGCAGCAGAGCGCAGCGGCCACGACGCAGACGCCGCAGCAGACGTATCAGACGCAGCAGGCCGCGCAGCCCGCACGCCCGGCCGTCGAGGTCCAGCCCGCACGCCCCGCGCAGCCCGCGCCGCAGCCGGCCGACGTCGTGACATGGGTCACGAGCGAGACGGCCGAAGCGCCGTGCATCGTCGGCACGCTCGCGCCGAACCAGGTCGCGCTCGGCAAAGTCCACATCCATGACTCGACGAGCACGGTGCAGTATTACTGGACGGCGCCGACGAAGATCAGCGGCCACGGCAAATGGCTGACGTACACGTACGGGCAGACGTTCGGCGTGCGCTTCCACCAGGGCGGCTACCGCTATCAGGACTACGGCGCGACCGAGGTCTCGACCATCGCCCCGAACGGCATCGCGACGCCGGCAGGCATCGAAGTCGGCATGCCCGACACGATCCTCCAGCAGAAATATGGCATGCCGTCCCGCCTCTCGACGGCGAAGCAGGAGAACGGCTACACGACGACGTACTACTACTACGGCTACGGCAGCGAGCTCGGCCACGAGCTCAGCTTCGACGTGCGCGAAGGCAAGATCATCAAGATCCGCCTGCGCTCCTACTACGAGTTCCCGGGCCACTTCTACCGTTGACTTTTCCTTGCCATCCATCCATAATAAAGATAACAAAAAGCAAGGCAACGCAGCTTTCATCAGATTGCTCTGATGGAGGCTGCGTTTTTTCTTTTGGTGATATGTTGGGCAAAGGGGTGGACATCATGGAACTTTCAATGAACACGGCAGACGCCGGGGATGCGGGCTTTTCGCTCGTGACGCTGCCGGAGCACGTCCGCACGGCGTACCGCATCGGGCGGCAGGCCGGGCGGCTCATGGAGGAGCTCACGGTGCTCGTGCGCGCGATGGCCGTGCGGGGGGCGGAGCCGTTCGATTACGCGAAATATCTTGCAGGGCTCGGCCGGGAAAACCGCTACGGCAGCGTGGATGCGTTCGTGCGCGGCTATTTCTTCGACCGGCGGAATCCCGAGGCGCTCCGCGCGGCGGCGCTCGGCCTCGCGCAGGGCGTGCTGGCGATGAAGGACGCGCTCGGCACGGGCGCGCAGAAGCCCGTCATCTGGCAGCACCTCCAGCGGCTCCTCGTCCTCGCGGACGGCGCCGTGCTGCCGCTCGACCTCGCCGCGCTCTACCGCCTCCAGGTGCAGGGCCAGCTCCTCGCGAAGAACGGTCGCCTCATCGCCCCGCGCGAGGAACTCCGCGCCGCCGTTGAGCAAGTCTTCCGCGTATAAAGATGTATTTTGGTGCAAAATAAAATCCTCCGATGGAATTGCGTTCTTTCGGAGGATTTTTTCTGTCAAAATGAGAGCAAATGTGCTATGATATAAGAAGGTCTAGCAACTGATAAAAATGTGATATTTTCCATACAACAAGGGGGATACATCCATGCTGAAAAGTATTGCTGTCATGACGAGCGGCGGCGACAGCCCGGGCATGAACGCGTGCGCGCGCGCCGTCGTGCGCACGGCGCTCTACGAGGGTGTCGAGGTCTGGGGCATCAAGAGCGGCTACCACGGCCTCCTCGAAGAAGACATGTACAAGATGGAGCGCAAGGACGTCGGCGACATCATCCAGCGCGGCGGCACGTTCCTCGGCACGGCGCGATGCAAGCGCTGGCAGACGCCCGAGGGCCGCATGCAGGGCTACAAGAACCTCGTCGACCGCGGCATCCAGGGCCTCGTCGTCATCGGCGGCGACGGATCGCTCCGCGGCGCGTCCCTCCTTTCGAAGGAAACCGGCATCCCCATCGTCGGCCTGCCCGGCACGATCGACAACGACGTCTGGGGCACGGACTACACGATCGGCTGCGACACGGCGGCGAACACGATCATCGACGCCATCAACAAGCTGCGTGACACGGCGTCCGCGCACCGCCGCTGCATCGTCCTCGAAGTCATGGGCCACCGCTGCGGCTGGCTCGCCATGACGGCCGGCATCGCCGGCGGCGCTGAGTACATCCTCGTCCCCGAGGAAGAGTACGACCTCGAGCAGATGTGCAACGACATGGCCGAAGCGTACAAAAAAGGCAAGCGCTATATCCTCGTCGTCGTCGCCGAAGGCGCCGGCTCCGCGCAGGAAATCGGCAAGTACATCGCGGAGCACACGCAGATCGACACGCGCTACTCCGTCCTTGGCCACATCCAGCGCGGCGGCTCGCCGACCGTCATCGACCGCGTCAAGGCCAGCCAGCTCGGCGAGCAGGCGGCGCTTGCGATCATCAGCGGCCTCTCCGACATCGTCTTCGGCTACAACAAAGGCCACGTCGTCTCGATCAACCTCCACGACGCCGTCAACAACAAGAAGAAGCTCGACCCGGAATACGCACACCTCGCAAGAGTGCTGTTCTGAGCATCGTACCAAACTGCATATGCTGCACAAAAAATTGCCAGCGCTTCATTGCGCTGGCAATTTTTTGTGTGTAAAATATCTGTCAATAAAATAGAATTCTGGAATGTAAGGTATTTACGGATATAGAAATGAAACTCTGGAATATATTTTTGTATTATATATTGACAAATAATAATGAGAGATGTAATATACATACAGAAAGAGAAAATCACAGAGCGAAAAGGAAAGGAGCTGATGCAGGATGGCGAGCAGGGAAGAAGAGAAGCACGAGCGGTTCCGCCGTGTGGCGGAAAACCGGACGAACCGGGTGCTCGATACGCTGCGCCTCCTCGGCAACTGCGCGAATACGGGCAACTATTCGTATACAAAGGAAGAGGTCGCAAGCATTTTCCAAGCGATCGAACAGGCCGTCGCCGCGACGAAGAAGAAATTTGACGAAGTGCAGCTCGCGCCGGAAGACGAACGGTTCCGGCTTCCAGACTGACGGCAACGCGTTTGTTTTTCATCAGAGAAAGGAGCACTCATCATGGAACAGCATGCAGCTGATTGGCGATCCCCCAAGAGCGACGGCGGCGTCTTCGAAGGATTCAATGATGCCGGCATCGAGACGTTCACGGAGCATCCCGTGGAAAAGGAAGGCCGCGAGGCCATCCAGAACGCCCTCGACCCCGTAAAGAATCCTGCGGAGCCCGTCCGCGTCGAAATCCATCTCTCAGAACTCGCTCCTGACAAGATTCCGGGTGCGAAGACGCTCGGGCACATGTTTGACGCGTGCATTTCGACCATTCACAAAATGGCCGATCTGAATCACGATCCGTCGGCCGACAAACGCGCGCTCGATTTTTTCAACAAAGCGAAGCTCGACCTTCACAGCCGCACCCGGCTCATCCGCATCAGTGACTACAACACGACGGGGCTGGTCGGCGCGACGGACGGCCTCATCGGCAGCCCGTGGTACAACCTCGTGAAGGGCCGCGGACTCAACAACAAGGGCGCGAGCGCTGGCGGCAGTTTCGGCATCGGCAAGATGGCGTCATTCGCCTGCTCGCGCAGCCGCACGGTTTTCTACGGCACGCGCGTCGATGGCCGGGATTCCTACATCGGCGTCACGCGCCTCCAGTCGTATGCAACCTCCTGGCATGACAGCCGTGCAGCAGAACTCTTCTCGGGTACGGGCTACTACGCGCAGGGCGCGGACATGCACGCCATCCCCGGCCCCTGCCCGCTGCGGGATACGCCGCGCACGGAGGATGGCACGGATGTCTACATCCTCGATGCCATGGGTCAGGGCGATGACATCCTCGAAGACTTCCGCCGCGCCGTCCTCATGAATTTCTTCATTACCATTTATGAAAAGAATCTTGTCGTCCGCCTCAGTGACGAAGCAGGCCTTGACGTCACGATCTCGAAGGCGACGCTCGGCCGCGAGATTAGCCGCCTCCGCGAACGCGAGGACACGGACGAGGCGCGCGACCTCGCCGAATATTACGACATCCTGCGCCATGAGGATGCTGACGACCCCGACACTTATCTCGAGCTCTGGCCGAACAGCGACGGTTTTGGCAAAGAATTCGGCTTCCATGCCGACGATTGCCGCCTGCTCCTCAAGAAGGGCGATGGACTGAACCGCCAGATCCTCGTCACGCGCCGCACGGGCATGCGCCTGTTCGAGTGGAACAGGTTTTCGGCCAGCCAGTCGTTCACGGGCATCCTGCGCGTCACGGGCGATGCAATGAATGCCGTCTATCGCGAGATGGAAGTCCCGTCCCATGACAAATGGAACCCCGATCGCTGCGAAGACCCGAGGCGCAAGGTGCGCGGCGGCATCAATTACCACGCCGCCTACCGGACCCTGCGTGCGCAGATCGGCAAGCTCATCGAAGAGAACTGCCGGACGTCGGATGATGGCTCTGTCTCCGCGTACGGCATGGAAGACTTCTTTCTCGCGGACGAGACGACGGTCAAGGAAAAAGAGACGAAGGCGAAAGCGGCGGCTGCGCCAGCAAAACGCAAGATCCGCACGAAGAAGCAGAACCCCACGACGCATCGCCACGTCGACCCCGACACCCTCGGGGAACAGGCGGCGCCCGGCAGGAAGAACGATGCCCAGCAGCCCAAAGGCCGCAGCGGCGGCCCGCACCATCCGCATGACAAAGAATGGAGCGGCCCGAAACAGGACGTTTCGATGCGCGTCCTGCCCGTCGACCCGATGCGCGGTGCCTACCAGATCCGGTTCCGCGCACCGCGGGACCGGGCCGATGCAAAGATCGTGCTCTATGGCAGCCCCGAGCGCACATCGAACAAAGGCAAGGGCTCGTATGGACTCGCCTTCTCTGCCGCGCAGCGTGACGGCCGCCTTTTGGCACCGGCGGGTAACGAACTCGTGCTCGGTCCTGTCGAAAAGGGCGAGATCGTCACGATTCCGTTCACACTCGCGCTGCCCGGACTCTTCATGATGGAGGCGAATTATTATGAAGCTAAATAAAGGACTCTGTGCAAACCCCATCCTCTGCGAGCAGGACAACGACTATGTCGACGGCTTCTTCACAGCCTCGTTCGACCTCGCGGAAGACGAAGCATCCCTCTCGGTCAGCCTGCAGCTCGAAGAACCGGCCATCGAGCGCCGCATTGCGGCAGGCGAGGCGGCCTACCTCGTCCACGTCGAGTGCCCGCTGACGTCGTACCGGAAAAAATACCTCCTCGGCAGCAAGGAATGCGTCACGCTTCCTCTGCCGCTCTCCGACCTCGGCGGCGATGTCGAAGTCAGCACGTACATCGTCGCGTCGCAGACGATCGAGGGATTCACGTCCAACGGGCTCAACGCCGACTACGCCGGCCTGTCGCTCACCTACCCGAAAGGCAGCCTGCTCGCCATCGGACCCATCGATACGCTCGAGATCCAGCATGGCGGCAGCGGCGCGCAGACACTCCCCGAAATCTTCGAAATCTGCGGCGACATCCCCGCAGGCGACAAGAAGACGTACTGGGTCGATTCCACGAGCGATACGATCAAGATCCACGTCACGCCGCGCATCCGCACGTTTTACGCCGATCATGCCGCACAAAAAGCCCTCACGAACCAGCTCCTCGTCCTGCCGGCCGCGACGGAAGCCCTGACGGCCGTCGCCATCGCGAACGACCACGGCGACGAAGATTGGTACAGCGATGCGACCTGGTACAAGATTTTTGATGAAACGCTGCGCCGCAGCGGCCTCGCGATGACGGAGCTCACGATGAAGCCCGGCAAAAAAGGAACGGCCGCACAAGTCGCGCAGATGCTTTTCCGCCAGCCCCTCCCGCGTGCCATCGACGCACTCTCCGAACTCGTCGACGAGCCAGCGGATAATTGAAAATCAGGAAGGAGAATCCATCATGCAGCTCATGCGATTGACACAGGAAGGATATGATGCGCTCTGGGCTGAGGCTGAGCAAAACCTCCCGCGCTACCAGGCAGGCGATGCCGCATACTTCCAGCAGCACATCACAGAAAAAGGCTGGCTCGAGCCCACGGGCCTTGAAGTCCCCGATTTCGCTGACAGCCTCCAGCCCGTCGGCTCCGAGCGCACGGCCGACACGATTGCGGCTGCCGACCGCCACAATGCGCCTCTCATCTACGAATCGCTCCGCGCGCTCCGCGACCACCGCGCCCTCGCCGTCGACCCCAGGCTCTGGGCCGCGCTCCTCCATACGACGCTCTTTCCCCATGTCTGCGAATATTTCGGCATTCCTGAAGTCGCGAAAGACTGCGCCGCTCTCAGTAAAAATTTCTTTCTCAACGGCAACAGTCCGAAGCGTGCCAGCTTCGTCAACTGTGTGTCGCGGCTCTGGTGGGCGTGCGAATTTCTCTATGATGAAAATGCGGAAGATCCTTATCATTTTCTCGATGTCGTGAAAAAGTTGCGTTTTGCAGGTACGACGAATCTTCTGAGCTCGGGGAATATTCTCGAAAACCGTGCGATTGTACAAGGAGCTTACCGCATTTTCGAAGAACGCCTGAAAGAAGGGAAACGTCTCGATCGTACAAAAGATATGGTGGAAGCCTATCGTTATCTAAATCTCCTTGCGGGTGCAACCATTCTTGATCTCTATACAATAGACGAAATAGCGGATCTGGTTCGCAGATTTTTCGAGATTTATGACGCTCAGCCACCCAAGAAAGCATTTGAAATTGATGCAAGTATTGCTTGATTGTTTCACGTGAAACAAAAAGGGACTGTTGTAGTTACTCTAAACCGATTCCATATTCATCCGTTGCTGAACATGTATATGCAAAAGCCTTCCCCTTCGGGGAAGGTGGCACCAAAGGCGACGGAAAGGGTGTCGAAGGCAAGCAGAAACTCCACATACAAAATTTGAGTCGAAGGATGTTTTGAAACTCCTTCGACTCAAATTTTGTTGCAATCAGCTCGGCCGTATCTCCGACACCCTCTCAGTCACGCTCCGCGTGCCAGCTCTCCCTAAGGGAGAGCCTGCTGTATGAGTGGCGTTCAGCAATCTATGGAACCGTTCCGGTAACTGCAACAGCCCCTTTTATGTAAAGGGAAGGTCATCCCCATATGTAGCACACGACTCATTGACCTGATGTGTTGGTGTTGTATCTGAGAGAAAAGATAAGTCTGATAGTTTAGATTGATAGTTCATACGGGTGAAAGGATTTTCTAGTTCCTCACGGCGTTGTTTTGATATTTCGGCGAACTCTGGAGATTGTTCGATTCCCAAAAAACGTCGTCCACTCAGACTTGCAGCGATTCCTGTCGTACTTGCTCCTGCAAAGGGATCGAGAATCCAAGCATGTTCCTGCGTAGAAGCTAAGATGATGCGTGTGAGTAGGGCAAGTGGTTTTTGTGTTGGATGCTTGCCGCATGACTTTTCCCAACGTGCAATCGCTGGAAGTCGCCAAACGTCGCGCATTTGCTTGCCACCATTGATGGCCTTCATAAGCTTGTAGTTATAGAAGTGAGGAACCTTCGGATGCTTCCGCGCCCAGATGATAAACTCTGTTGAATATGTGAAGTAGCGGCAAGAAACATTTGGCGGGGGATTCGTTTTTTCCCATGTGATGACATTGAGAATTTTGAAGCCAAGTTCCGTTAGCGCTTGCGCGACAGAAAAGATATTGTGATACGTTCCACTAATCCAAATAGTTCCATTCTCTTTTAGCTTGTCACGACAGAGCTGAATCCAACGGTAGTGGAAGTCATTGTCTGCACTGAAGCCTTGTGATTTATCCCACATCCCTTTGTTGACGCTCACGACTTTGCCGCTTTGGACAGAGATACCACCGTTTGATAGAAAATAAGGAGGATCGGCGAAAATCATATCGAAGTGGAAATCGAATTGTGGAAGAAGCTTGAACGTGTCGCCTTGTAGTAACGTGAAGTCATGGTTCGGGGATTTATAGTAGGAAGAGAGGGACATAGCAGGCTCCTGTTAATATAAATCATTTCATAGATAACTTTTGTAAAAATAAAGATAAAAGTATTGCATGGTTCGTTGTAAAATGAAGTTGAACAGTTAATCAAAA
>NZ_JALFCU010000004.1 GCF_022771645.1 Selenomonas sp. | reverse complement strand
CAGCCTCATCTGTGTTAAAATAGTTCTGATCCATAGCGATACTCCTTTGTTGATGATTGTTTTGCAGAACCATTTTAACATAGGAAGTCGCTATGGGTTTTTGTTTTTGATTAACTGTTCAACTTCATTTTACAACGAACCGTTTTTCCCTATCGATTATGATAAGCGCGAACGATGGCTTTTTCAAGTGGCGGGATGCTTTCTGATGATTCTCGAAAGCGGAATCTTTGTTGATTTTGACGTATGCGTTCGATATACTGGGATGAGGCGAGCAAGAGATTTGGAGGAATCATCATGATCAAGATTTATGGAATGCCGAGCTGCCCCGATTGCCAGGTCATCGCCCCGCAGGTGATGCAGCATTTGGACAAGTACCAGCCGAACGACATCGGTAGTAATGTCCATGTGATGAAAGAGTTCTTGCAGCTTCGCGACAAGAATCCGGCATTTGACGAAGCCAAGAAGAACGGAAGCATCGGAATCCCGTGCTTCGTGCTCGAAGATGGCACGGTGACGCTGGATCCGAAGGATGCAGGGCTTTATCTCTGAACCGGCGGGAGTTTTCCAGTACCTCAGATATGCGGTGCGAATACGAGCGCACCGTGTGCATTGACGCGGCTCAACACGTAAGGGAGGCTTGAGATCGGCGACGTGCCGAGCAGGCTCTTGACGACGAGCGCGATGCCAGCCGATTGCACGAGGATGCCGATGGTGAAAATAAGGTAGCGCTTCCAAATGGGCAAACGAAGGCTTCCTTTCTTGCGGATGTTAGTCAATTACGATTTACTAAATCGTAATTGACATTTTTATCCTCGTCAAGCCTTTTGATGTCTCGTTGTTTCCCTGTTATGTTATAGACATCGTGTGCATGAAGGAAGGAGTCGTGTGATTATGAAGAAGAAACGGATTTGTGTCTTGGCGACTGGCGGAACGATTGCCTCGCGGCCGACGCCGAATGGGCTCATGCCGGCGCTGACGGGCGAGGAGTTGCTTGCGGCGGTACCCGAGTTCAAAGTAGCATGCGATGTTGATTGCGTGCAACTCCTGCAGCTCGATTCGACGAACGTCCAGCCGGAGCATTGGATCCTTATGGCGCGCGCCGTGGCTGAGCGCCGCGTGCAGTATGATGCGTTCGTCATCACGCACGGCACGGATACGATGGCCTACAGCGCGGCGGCGCTCTCCGCGATGCTGGAAAACATCGACCGCCCCGTCGTTTTCACGGGTTCGCAGCTGCCGGCAGGCGTGCCGGGGACAGATGCGGAGCAAAATCTTTTGACGGCGTTCCACGCGGCGCTCGGCGGACGCGCGGGCGTCTACATCGCGTTCGGCGGAAAGATCATCTTCGGCGATGATGCGCGGAAGCTCTGCACGATGCAGCTTGCGGCGTTCGCGAGCATCAATCGTCCGCTCGCAGGGAGGTTCACCGGCGGTCATTTGACTTGGCTTGCCGAAACACAGACCCCAACGGGCGCATTTCGTTTGCATGACCGGCTTGACACGCGTGTTGCCGTGCTGAAGATCGTGCCAGGTCTCCAGCCGAAGATGCTCGAGCTCTTCGTTGATGCAGGCTGCTGCGCCATCATCCTCGAGGGCTACGGCCTCGGCGGCATCCCGGACCAGGAGTCACCCGCGAATTTCCTGCCCGCGTTCACGTATGCGAAAGAGCACGGCTGCCGCCTCGTTTGCACGACGCAATGCACGTACGATGGTGTCGACATGGGCTGCTATGAAATCGGCGTCCGTGCGCAGCAGCTCGGCGTCGAATCCGGCGGACGCTGCACGACGGAGGCGCTGCTCGCGAAGCTCATGATCGAGCTCGCGGAACAGGGCTCGTAATTCTCGGCATCGCTACGGCGAACAAGATGAAGGATAAATTCGCGCGCAGCGGCTTGCATGCCGCTCGAAGCGTCCATGTCGACGCGCCTGTCGTCGAGGAATATCCGCTGACGCTCGAATGCGAAGTCGTGGAATTCCAGGAGCGGCCGTACGGCCTCCGCGTCCTCGGTCGCATCGTCAACGTACTGGCAGATGACAAGGTACTCGATGAAAAAGGAAAGATCGACGCAGGGAAGCTTCATGCCTTTGCGTTCGACCAGATGCGAAGCGGCTACTACGCGCTCGGCGAAAAGGTCGGCCAAGCATGGAACAGCGGCGCGCCGCTGTACAAGAAAGCAACATCGTAATCATTGCTGCTATCCATCTGCGCGACATACAAACAAACCGCAGGGGCTGTTGTCCATATGTTTGGCATCAGCCCCTGCGGTTTGTTTCGATGGGAAAACGTTGTGAGGATTACGTGAGCGCTTGCGCGAGATAAGTAGCGATGGTCGCACGTGCGGTGGGGATGTCGCTGCTGTAGACGTCGAGCGGTGCTTGGAGGTCTGCAGCGGGGGCGGCATCGCGGAGGATATCGAGGCTTTTTCCGACGCCGCAGCCGCCGTGCGTGACGATGGGGAGGAGCTTCTTTCCCGCGAAGTCGTGCGTGCGCAGGAAGCCTTCGACGCTGCGCGGCAGCGTCCCCCACCAGAGCGGGTAGACGAGGACGACGGCGTCCGCCTCACGAAGCGTTGCTGCTTCTTCCTGCGCGAGCGGTGCGAGCGCGGGGAACTGCGGATCGTCAAATTCCTTTTTCGCGACAGCGGTTGTCTCGTCGTAGCTGGCGGGGTAGGCGGCCTCCGTTTTCAAAAAAATCGGCATCGTGCCGGCAGCATCGGCGGCCATATCCGCGAGGAGCTCGGCGTTCCCGACGAGTGCTTGCGCGTTCCGTTTGCTTCCATGCAGCATTTCATCATTCCAGGAAAGCGAAGCGCCGGAGACGGCATCGACAGTATCGGGGAATGGCGTATTGCCGACGCGGCTGAAATAGACGACGGCGACGCGCCCCGTAGCTGCGAGGCGGGGACCGGACACAGCGGCCGAGCGATCGACGTGCACGATATGATGCCAGCGGTCAAGATACGGCAGGCCGAACACGCCGCTGATGGCGAGCACCGTGACGAACGTGAGCGCGATGCGGACAGGCCAGCCGCGCACGTAGCGGCCGATCTCGAGACCGCCATGAAGGGCAAGCAGGAACGCGCCGACCGCCGCTGCACCGAGATGGAGCGAGCGCCAGTTCACGTCCGCGCCGAACGCTGCCTGCGGAAACAAAAAGCGCGACAGTGCGATGCCGGAGACAAGCAGCATTGCGGCGTCGATGAAAAACGCGAGGACGGCCACGGACTGGAGCACGCGCCGCAGGGGATAACGCCCTCGCCCAAAGCCGCGCAGGAACGCGCGGTTCCACACGAGGTGGCAGGCGGCGAGCAGCACGAACACGATGCCGAGTACCTCGTGGAGCTCCGAGGGCAGGAACAGGCTCGCGAGCCCCGCGAGGAGCAGCAGCGCAAGCGCGAGGTCGAGAAGTTTTCGTCTGGTCAAGGATATCACCTTCCCATCGATATGTGCAGGAGGATTCTCCTCATGATAGCAGACAAAAAAGTTTTTGAAAAGGGGTTGAAAAGGAGGATGATATCGAATATTATATGCATGTACATACAAACAAGAAAACAAAAACGCAGAATTTTCAAGGAGTGTTGCGATGACCTGCAAGAACATTTACCCGGAGCTCCAAGCATGGATCGACCGCAATGCGGCGTTCCGCCGGCAAGAGCAGGCGATTGCGGCGCGGATTGCGCAGGCAACGGGGCTCGGACTCAACGAGTTTTATTTTCTCTACTACCTCTCGAAATGTCCCGAGCGGCGTATGCGCGTGCAGGAAGCGCAGGAGCTCATTCAGATGAGCCAGAGTGCGATGTCGCGCCTCATCCAGCGCCTCGAAGGCATGGAGCCGCAACTCGTCTATCGCGCAACGTGCAGCATCGACAAGCGCGGCGTCTACGCGCACCTGACGGATGCCGGCCACGACGCCTACGTCAAAGCAGCCGGCGCCATCCGTGACATCCTCGTGGAGCCGCAATCACATCCAGCAGGCTGATTCGCCAGCAAAAGAAAAGCCTCGGTATCGAGCGAGGCTTTTCTTTTCCAGATAATATATGCATGAACATACAACAAAGGAGACAACATCATGGGCAGAACCACGCAGCAGTACAAAGCCATCGAAAAAGTCATTGAGGATTACGTCACGGGGACGAACGGTGACGTCGATCTCCTGAAGGAAAAAGTCTTCCTGCCGACGGCGCTCATCAATGGCAGCCCGATTGCGGAGCTCTACGAAATCGTGAAGGAGCGCGGAGAGACACATTCCACGGGGTGTATCGATTGGGCGGACATCCAGAATGGCGTTGCAAGTCTCCGCGTGCTCATCGAGGATTGGCACGGGCAGGATTACGTCGAGTATTTGCAGCTGCTGAAAGAAAATGGCCGCTGGACAATCATCTCGAAAGCGTTCGACAGCTACGTCGATACGTTCGTCATCTGATGGCGCACCGTTTTTTTGCAAACAAAATTTTCATCATCCATAGGAGGAATCATCATGAACGTCAGCGAAGCATTAGAGGCAAGAAGATCCATCCGTTATTTTGAGGACAGAGAGGTGCCAGAGGACACGCTCCGTGCTATCGTCAAGGACGCGCAGTGGGCACCGTCGTGGGCGAACGCGCAGCCGTGGAAGGTCTACATCGCGACGGAGGGGCTCGCCAAACGCATCCGTGCGGCGCACCTCGAGAGCGCGCAGCGCGGCATGCGCGGCCGCTCGGATATCGAGACGGGACACCGCACGGACTGGGGCCGCAAGGCGTACAACAATATGGGGCATTGGAGCGATGACTTGCAGGGCTATCTCGGCAGGTCTGTGCGCGAATTTCCCATGAGCCAGGCCGAGCTCTTCGACGCGCCGGCCATCGCGTACCTCACGATGCACCGCGACTCGCCGGAGTGGAGCATCTACGACATGGGCGCGTTCGGCCAGAGCCTCATGCTCGCGGCAAAGGAGCGCGGCGTCGACACCATGGCGGCGTACGAGCTTGTCAAATACCCCGAGGCCATCCGCACGTTCCTCCCCATTCCGCAAGACGAAGCCATCGTCATGGGCATCGCGCTCGGCTACGCGGACGGCCGCAAGATCAACGGTTTCCGCAGCAATCGCGAGCCGCTCGGCAATGTGCTGACGATTCAGTCCAAATAAAGCAAAGAAGGTTGTTCCATGAAGGCCAGCACATGAAGCCCATGCCGACGATGGATGTTGCCTGTGCGATGGCACAACTCGCGAAAAGCGGGAAGCAGGGGACGACGGTTGTAAACGACCAAGAAATTCTTCTGCGGAAATAGAATCACGTAGACGATCGCCGGCAGCGTCGGCGTGAATCCCGTCGTCGCGCGCAACATTTTCCGCCAGCTGAAGAAAGCCGGCCTCATCGTCGTGCAACGCGGCGGCAACGGCGGCGTGAAGCTCGCGCGGAAGCTTTCAGACATCACGCTTTTCGACGTCTATCGCGCCGTCGACAGCGTCGCGGACGGGAAGCTGTTCCACTTTCACGAGAATCCGAACGCCGCATGTCCCGTCGGCCGCAACATCCATCACGTCATGGATGGGCGGCTCGAGGAGATCCAAGACGCTATGGAACAGAAGATGGCGCAGATGACGCTGGCGGATGTCGTAGCGGACACGGAAGCGCTCATCGAACAGCAGAATACCATCGCAGGTTGAAGCATCGGCCGTCGCAGGGATTGCGGCGGCCGGTGCTTTTTCTGTACAAAAAAATTTTGGATAAATTTTGATGTATCTGTTGACATTACTTCAAATCTGTGCTATCTTATATATGTAATCAAGATTGATACAGCAAATCAAGCCAATCATTTTCTACCAGCAAAGGAGCCAATCATCATGAAAATCGCAGTTGTCGCAGCAAACGGTCGTGTCGCTCGCAAGGTCATCACGGAGGCGCTCGGCCGCGGGATCGATGTCACGGCATTCGTCCGCGGGGAGAACAACACGGACGCGAAGAAGTTCGTCGTCAAAGACATCTTCGATCTGACGACGGACGATCTCAAGGGCTTTGATGTTGTCGTCGATGCGTTCGGCGCTTGGAAGCCGGAGCTTCTGTCGCAGCACTCCACGACGCTCGCGCATCTCTGCGACATCCTCAAAGGCACCGAGACGCGTCTCGTCATCGTCGGCGGCGCGGGCTCGCTCTACGTGAATCCGGAGCACACGGTGCAGGTCATCGACACGCCGGACTTCCCAGAAGAATTCAAGCCGCTCGCCGGCGCGCAGGTCAAGCAGCTCGCCGAGCTCCGCGCACGCAAGGACGTCCGCTGGACGTACATCAGCCCGGCCGGTGATTTCCAGGCCGACGGCGAGCGCACGGGCAAATACCTCCTCGGCGGCGAGGAGCTCACACTGAACAGCAAGGGCGAGAGCATCATCAGCTACGCGGACTACGCCATCGGCATGGTCGACGAGATCGAGAAGGGCAACCACATCCAGCAGCGCATCTCGCTCGTCCGCGCCTAATCAGGAAACCTTCGTTTGACGAAACATCGCCTGCCACCACATTTGATAAGAATCGAGGCTGTCTCATGAAATCCTACAAAAACATCGTTGCCGCATTCGGCGTTGCCGCCTTGCTCGTCGGCGCACCCTCCCTCCCAGTTTCCCTGCTGCCGATGTCCGTCGCATCGGCGGCCACCGTGCCGAGCGCCCGTATCATGCAGGTTGTCCCTGTTGGAAACGGCGAAGTCACGGTCACGGAATACGGGGATGTGAAGCTCCATGCGTTCCGCACGGCCGATCCGCTGACGGATGAAGCCTATGCGCTCGAATCCAAAGACGGCGTCGTCCTTATCGAGGGCGCGATCCTCAAAAGCGACATCGCAGCGTGGAAAGACTACGTTGACCGCCTCGGCAAACCCGTCGTTGGCGTATTCTTCAGCGACCATCCGAACGGCTATGACATCCTCGGATATCCCCTCTACACGACGGACAAGGCGCTGGCGAACTGGCAGCCCGGCGGCTCCATCTACGGCATTTCCGGCGGCTTCGTGAGCGTGTTCGGCGATACGGCGGCCGCAGCGCTGCCGGCGCCGTCCGAGGTCGCGCACGTCGTGAAAGAGGGCGAGACCGTACAGCTCGCGGGCATCGAGCTGCGCGTGCTGGCGACGGATGACGAAGGTTTCGAGCTCGAGATTCCCGCACTCAACGCCGTCTACCGCCACATGATGGGAATCCACGTCCACAGCATCCTCGGCAGCCGCGATTTCATCGCGCAGGAGATTGAGGAGCTGAAAGCGTACCAGAAAGCCGGCTACACGCTCGTCCTCACGAGCCACTACATCCCTGAAGGCCGTGAGGCCGTCGCGACGAAGCTCGCGTACCTCGAGAAAGCGCTCGAGCTTTCGGAGACGTGCAAGGACGGCTCGACGTTCAAAGCCGCGATGCTGGCTGCATTCCCAGACTACGAGGGTGCGAAGTACCTCGACATGACGACGAACGCGCTGTATCCTGAAAAATAAACCGTCCGCAACGACCATTTTCTATCAGCAAAGGAGCTGTCATCATGAGCGATATCAAAGGCATCGAAGGCATCCATGAGTTTTGGGGCAAGGCGGGGACGTTCTTCCTTAACATGGTGGACTATACCCTCAAAAAATCCATCGAGCTTTGAAATAAAAATGGCTCAATCATTTTTCCTGTGGGATGAGCAATCCCCGGCAGGTTAATGGCGACTCATGTCGATGAGCTTCAAGAAGAAGTATTCATCGTCAGGATA